>JAEYOM010000007.1 GCA_023411715.1 Bacillota bacterium
TCGACATGGCTTACAGTCGGCCAGGTGGTCAGGATACCCGTCCGCAATATTCCGATAAAACCGACACCGGGCAATCAATACGGAGAATATCTGAACTGGTGGACGGAAGCCCAGTATGTAATTCCCATGAACAGCGTTTTTGAAGTCGTGGATTTCTATACGGGCAAGTCATTTTTCGCCAAGCGTACTACGGGCAGCAACCATGCCGATTGTGAAACGCTGACGCTGGAAGATACCCGGAAAATGAAAGATATCTGGGGCGGTGCGCTGAGCTGGGAAAGAAGGCCGGTCATCATCAGGATCAACGGCAGAAAAATTGCCGCAAGTTGTACGAGTATGCCGCACGCAGGTAACGACGCCGCTCCGGGCGGCAGCTACACGACCTGGAGAAGCGGCGACTACGGCTCCGGAGACAACCTCGACTGGGTCAAAAACAACGGTATCAGCGGCGTCTTCGACATACATTTTCTGAACAGCACAAGGCATGTCGACGGGCAGATCGATCCGGAGCACCAGGCAAATATAAAAATTGCCGCAGGGATCAAGTAAAACAGGAGAAAAGCAAGAGTATACCATAGCCCTTCACAGTTACGGGAAGGGCTTCGATTTTTATTCGGCTATAAATTCAGCGCTTCACTTTCACATAGTATAGGTAAATCGGCCACAAACCGAATTGTTTTGCCCACTTTGCGACCTGAGCCTGTCCGGAGTCCGTGTTCCAGTCTTTTTCAATGGCAAGGTGGCACTTCTGCCCCAGGCCGACCCGCTCGTGATGGCAGAAGTGGCATTCCAGCGGCATCAGCTCTGTACCGTGCAGCTCGCACAGGTTGTTCGTAAGGAAATTACAGCCTTTGCCTGCATGGGTATCCGAAGCGAACCGTCCTTCACAACCCCTGAAAGCAGGCGAAAGTACGCCGAATGTCAACTCGGGCGATATTTCGAGCATCATGCGGCCTGCATAGCCGGCTTTCATTGTTCTTGCGGCCTCCTCAACGGTCCACCACCCGGGGCGACGGCAATAGCCCAGACAAATACTGCAGCTGCATGGCTCCGATGGCGGGTACAGTTTATAAAGCGATTTGCTCATTTTCCCGCATCCAAATCTATTAGCCAGAGCCTCAATTCTTTCACACTGCATATCCCCTTTAAAGCCAATTATATGTATCTTGGCCAGTACTTCTCCATTATACCACAAATTAGTATAAATAGGCGAAATTGTACTGATTATGGTCTGAAAGTATCCCTGAAATATGCTAAAAGCCCTGCGATCATAAGATTACAGGGCTTTGGGGCTGATCAATATTCACGTATCAAAGCTTTGCCAGGGATTCTACACTTTTATTCTGGCACCTCTTGCAAACTTTGATCTTATTTCCGTCTCCAAGGATAAGTTCGTACAGTACCTTTATTCTTGTCGCTTTGCAAACGGGACAGGTACCTCTACCATGAGATTCCAACTTCAATAATGTTTTGCCCCTGTGCGGTTTTGAAGCCATTGCATACATTCCTTTCTTTACTTGGTTCGTATTGCCATAAATAGACTATAGCACGGGAACAACAGACATTTCCATATCATAAACCGTTATGTAGAGAATTTGAGCAGCGTGACTTCTCCTGGCTGAGGATCCTTCTGACGCTCTGCTCGGAAAGATAATACGACCGGGAGAGCTCGGAGACTTTTATACCGCTTGTATATTCCGCGTATATCCTGCTGTTTCTCTCCTTTAGACTGTCCCTGGCGCCGCTCTTTTCGCCCCAGGCCTTCTGACTGCCTTCCTTACGGGGCACGTAAATAAACTCTCCATCAACATATTGCTGGATTATTCTAATAACCTCTGCCGGCAGCACATTTTGTGCCTTAACATATTTCATATCTCTGCTCCTTCCTCATTTTGAACGGATGAAGCAAAGACCACTATCGGATTTTTCCCAATAAAAAACTGCAGTGTCGGCATAGCCCGCTGCAGTCTTATTCCTTAAAGACAGTTTGAGAATCTGTTTCACAAATAGCGTATGCTGAAAAGACGCATGTACCCGGCAATATGGGAAAACAAATGTGCATAAGGATACCCATATAAGCCTTAAGTCATGTCGATTTTACAGCATCGGCTACTTCATAAAACAGGCTCCGTGCAAAGCATCGCCAACTTTAGTTCCTGTGGTCTTTGCGCGGAGCAGAGTATTCGGTTGTATGACTGCAATGAGTCCATACGCTTGCCCTTTCAAACTGCCAAAATAGTATTTTCTATTATGTAAACAGTAACATGAGGATAGATTTGATTCAAGGCAAAGAAATATTATAAATCATTCTTTATCAAGATCGAGGCTATAAGACAATTCATCATTGCCATTATTCATACTGGTTATAGAAATAATACAAATTCATTCTATTTCGGTAAAGAAACTGTATCCGTGCTTTTTAAAGCCGATCGATTCGTAAAACTTATGAGCGGCCTCCCTTTTAAGGTTACTTGAAAGCATGACCTTGTAACAGCCCTTGGCTTTACATATTCTGATTGCTTCCTCCATCATTATTTTACCGATACCTCTGCGCTGCATGTCCGAGGCAACCGCTACATCCTCGACCAACCCTGAAGGCGCGCCCATATGTCCAAGATTATCCATGACCGCCAATGCAAAAGTCCCTGCGACCTTGTGATCGAGCTCAGCTACATAGATGCTGTAATCAGGATATTTCTCCATTTTGTCGAGAAGTGATTCAGCCGTTTTTATATCAAGGACCGCACTTTTATCTTTTTCCAGCTCGCCGTAAAGCGACAAGATCGCTTCCAGATCGGGTTTTTTAGCTTCTCGGATAATTATACCCATACTACGCCCCACAATCCTGCTTTCGAGCATTTTTGTTTAAAGATTAATCCACCCGAAAAACTATCTCCAGACCCGTCGGCTTATCTTCGTGCGTATACTCGCTGAAAACCAGTTCGAGTCCCGAAATATCGTCAGGCAGCGCCGGAGCTACTACAAAATTATAGGAATAGTGGTCTGTGGAACCGCCTCCGCCGATCATGCGGCAATCATACTTCTGTCCCGCAAAGAGCTTGAAGAACTGGTGCTGCGGCAGATCTTCCGGATGGTGCAGCACTATCGTATCTATATTGAAGTTGACAATACTGGCGTTATTATATTGCCGGATATATGCCGCAGAAAAAATGCGACCATCCTTTTCAACAAACTTATTAACCGGTATGATTTTAAGGTAACGCTCCGGCTCAATCAAGGGCTTGAAATGCTCCTCATTGAATAATGTCCTAAATACCGATATCAAAAAATCCTCACTAAAGCCGAATTTTTTCGCCCAATCCGCAATAAAATCCAAGGGCGGATACCCCGGTTCATTCTCCGAGACGTCCTTACGCTGCCTTATCAGACCGCATATCTGCTCGTCTATAGGATAAGCCCGTTCATCGTAGCGGTCGGTCGGACGCTTGAAAGGCATCCTTATCATGGATTTCCCTCCTCGTTGGCTGATATATGCCGCCATAATATCACCTCGGTCTGTCTTCCCTTATTTCCATCCAGTCAGAGGGACGGGAAACGGGTTTGAAGCCGACCTTTCCATAGACTCCATGGGCATCCCTGGTTCTGAGCAGCCATTGATACACATCCTTCATATCTTCATGAGCCATCAGATATTTTACCATCTTTTGACCGATGCCCTGCCTCCTGAAATTCTCATCGACATAGACATCACAAATATACGCGATTCTGGTCTTGTCGGAGATGGCCCTCGCATAGGCGATCTGAGTACCGTCGCTCAAAAAAGCTCCAATGACCAGAGCCGAGTTTGTTGCGCCTTTGACTATCTCGGCCTTACTGATGTCCGGACTCCAGTGCGATTTCGACAGCATTTCGGTTACCCGGTCAAAATTCATGTTCCCCATACCATCTTTTATAATGAACTCTTCCATAAACGTCTTGTATGATGTATTTACACTAATACATCCCTTTCTTTGTCGGTCTCCTTCGAGTGTCTAATAGTAAACAACAGTCATATTTCTAGATCAGGTCGCAATAGCTGAACCTTTCGTCTCTCAGAGTCCTCTCTCCAATGGTAAAGTCGATCCTCCTGCTGAAAATCGGCCCGTCAAATACAAAAGAATGGAACTCGCCGTTTTCCCCGCAGGGGTCTATATTTACAGGAAAATCAGCTAGCAATCCCTTATCGTAGAATCTGCCCGCGAAATCTCCATTTAGGACTTTCGTATCCACACAGGTAATTATCGCCTTGAAACCGAGATCTATAAAAGTACTGGCAAGCTTCGCGGTATCCCTCCCCCATACGGGGAAAATGACCTCCATACCGGTCTTCTTCAGATTTTTCTCCCTGTATTCCCTTATGTCTTCCAGAAATAGATCGCCGAAAGCCACCTTCGTGACTCCCAGTTCTTTATACCTGTTCATCGTATCATCCATCTTTTTTTCATATTCTTCATTCGAACATTCCGGGGTTATGTACACCTTTTCAAGCTGACATCCCAGGGATTCGGCCTGTTTCTCGAGCAGAGCCGTCCTTACGCCATGCATGCTTATCCTGTCGTATTGCTCCGTCACCGTTGTCAATAAAATGATCTCATATTTACCCAGCCTCTTTAATTCATAAAGAGCCATCGAACTATCCTTGCCGCCGCTCCATCCGAGCAATATTTTCTCAGTCATTTTTATTCTCCCTTACTTTTATTGTATTTACATTTAAGCTTTTCAAAAAAGAAATTCAATAAATTACCCGACAGCCTAATAGCCTTTTGCCTAATAGCCTTTTGTTTTTTGTTTCATGCGTATTATCGATTCACTGTTATTAAACCGCTCAATTTCGTCTAATTCCGCCCATTTCACATCTATTGACTCATGACTTACTTTTATTTCTTCTTTATCATCAGCTTCAAATATGAATCTTATATCGTAATGGTAATGCTCGAGCTTCTCGCCTTTTGCGGGTATCCTATGAATGTCGATATCGAATATCCTGTCGCTCAGGAATTTCAGCGAAGTCAGCCCCGATTCTTCCGTTGCTTCCCTGATTGCCGCATCTTTTACGTTTTCTCCATCCTCTGTATGACCTCCCGTCTGAAGCCATTTGTTTAAAGATTTGTGATGCGTCAATAATACCTTGCTCCTGTCATAATTGACGATCCATGCCGATCCCGTGAGATGTCCGGCCATATTCCGCGTGCCGAGGAATATTTCGTTTCTCGCAACGAAATCTATTATCTGTTTCTTAAAAATAATCTCATTTCTGTCAACCGGTTTATAGTCACTTAACATTCGTATTATTTCTGGTTTTGTCATTTGATCCCCTCTATATTGTCAAATATAAGTAAATTATATATGTACATACAATTATTTGCAATCGGCACGGATAAATAATGCGTGCACACATGGCTGCAGCCGCTCATATTTATAATTAAATCCGTGGGGAGGTCAAAAGGATGAACAGTCTGAGACTCGCCAAATACTGGAGCAAGCCGATCTCGGTTGATATGAGGTCAATAAAGTCAAATATTAATACTTCCGGATCAAAAATCAAAAGGATCATTGTTGCGGCGATGCTTTCGGCTGTTGCAGCGATCCTGCAATCCGCCGGCGCGCTCGGAGGCCCCGGATTTGTAATAAGCGCGCTGGTAACGCTGCCTGTTGCCATGGCGGCGTTACTTTCCGTTTATTCAGGCTTTATGGCATATGCCGTGACACTGTGCCTGCTATTGATACTACAGCCCTCCGAATTGATCATATTTCCTTTTACAACAGGATTATTAGGTCTTGGGATCGGATTCGCATTTCTGATCTTTAAAAAAAGAGCTGCTGTCACAGCATTTTCGGCATTCTCACTGACTATGGGCATATCGGTACTTCTTTATATTTTCAAATTTCCCGTATTGGGACCTTCCGTCTCTAAAGAGTTCAATATAGTGACGGTTGCGGTGATATATGCTTTCTCATTTCTATACAGCTGGTTATGGGTGGAAATCAGCATGATCAGTTTGAGTTTTCTGAACAGGGCTGTCCCGGGCGATCATCACTATGCTGGCAACAAACCAGGAATTCCGGGCAATCCACCGGAGGAACCTGACGAGGGAAAAGAACCCCCGGACCAAGATGGAATCGATCATAGCCCCGTGTGGGAAGTTGATCCGGGTGATTTTTGCGATACTCACCAAAGGAAATGATTATAACGCAAAGGGCAAATGGACTTTTTCAAGTTGAGTCGAAAAAGTCAAAAAAACTCTATTGTCCAGTCGAAATACTCTCCTTTTTTCCTATACCATTAAATAATACTACTTCTCATCTGGCTTAAAGCCCTTGCCTATTGAAAACGCAGGTGCAATCTCATCCCCCATCTTCCAATAGCTATTCTGCAAGGAGTAGACAAGCGGGTCTACTTTCTTCATATCAGGAAATCCATTTGTCAGACATTGCTCATTTGCATAGGCTCCCACCACTTCACCCATGTAGACTTCCATATCATGAATTATAACTGTCTGAATGACCTTACACTCAAGGTTTATTGGACATTCCTCTATCATGGGTACATTCTTGAGTTTCCCATAAAATGACCGAAACACATTAGACTTGTCTACTTTCTTTCCAGAAACAATACCACAGTAGTCGGTAATCTTAGCCATATCAGATGATGGGAAGTTTACGCTGAAACTACCACACTCTCTTATACCAGTATTGGTATAGTGGGTAACATTTGAGGATACATAGATTACAGCAGGATTACTAACCTTGATGATGCCACAGTTCCCTACGACATTATAATTTGGTTTACCGTTAACATTTGCTCCCAGTAGCACAGTTGGTATTGGGTAAATGAATGGCAATAATCTGAGTTCAACCTTGCTCATTACTCTCAATCCTTTCGTATACATAATCATCAGCGGTGTTTTAACTCTGCATCAGCAAATTATAAGTAACACATCCACTGACGAATTAAATAACGTAATCGCCGCAGTTTCTTAACCATATAATACCACAGGTTAGTACATAATACATAACCTACATTCGTCCCTTGTCTATCTTGATTACAATTTTGTCCCGTTACGGCGAATCCATTGGGTGTGCCAGATATACAGCGTACTCTCTGCAAGGTCAACACCAGCCACCTTTACATTGGATAGTGATTCTGCCCTTACCCTTGTAGCCAGCAGGAAGTCCACAATAACGCAGTTCCTGTACTCAGCAAACGAGCATTCCTTAAAATCCGGCTTCCGCAGCAGCAGTCTCAACTCCTCCGCCGAGTATGCAGGCTTGATGGTCTCGCCCTTCTTAATCAGCGCAATCTTGAAGCTCTTGCAGTATCCCTACCTTCGTAGTACATGTGATGTTTCCTTTATTTGTTCATATTCCGCCTCCGAAATTTACTCATGAGCGAAAATCAAGGTGCCTATTTGAAATCAAGGTGCCTGGCCCAGGGCAACAAAAAACCCCGTAACCTTTAAGATTACAGGGTTTGGTGAGCCATCGGAGATTCGAACTCCGGACACCTTGATTAAAAGTCAAGTGCTCTGCCAACTGAGCTAATGGCCCATAAAGTGGCTGGGATGGCTGGACTCGAACCAGCGAGATGCAGGAGTCAAAGTCCTGTGCCTTACCGGCTTGGCTACATCCCAATAAATTAAGCGCAAAGTCAATTATAAAGGCCATCCTGCAATTTGTCAAGCTGAAATAAAGGCCATGATCGCGTCAATGAAATAAACCTCAAATGAAATAAAGACCCTCAGCTGCGTAAAAAGCATGTACATGAATTGTAAAAATCGTACAAGTCAAAAAAATGCAGTCTCCGTACAAGGCATCAAAGGCCTCTTCATCGCCCTTCTGGCAGCGTTTTATCAATTCGAGATCCATCATTGTCAGCCCTCCTGTTTGGTGCACCATATATTAAGTGTCCTGCAGGGAAAAAAAGGAGAAAATAAAAACGGAAGGTCGCTATAACCTTCCGTTTCACTGGGGTGAGTTATGGGAATCGAACCCATGACCTCCAGGGCCACAACCTGGCACTCTAACCAACTGAGCTAAACCCACCGCAAATATGGTGTCTTTCGGAGACATATGCTATTTTAAGGTACGGAGCAGGTTTTGTCAAGTGAAAAATACTCCAGCCACGGCGAAATCACGAGCCCAGTTTCTTCCTACTCTCTCACTTGAGAGATTTTTAAAATGTCCTTTCGGACATGTTCATTTTTTATCAACCATATTAGCTGCTCGCCTGAAACAAGCCGCCGACCTA
>JAEYOM010000040.1 GCA_023411715.1 Bacillota bacterium
GAAAATAAGCTTAGTACACTACGTTCCGCAAAATAAGAAATATATTTATGAATTTTTATTGCATAATTCTTACAGGTTGTTTATAATGGATATTAGTTGTATAAGGGGGATTATTATGAAAAAGATAATTGGAATAGTCTTGACATTCATATTGGTCATTGTGATCAGCGGTGCTGTTTATGCCGCACAAGGCGGAGCGACGATCCCTGATAGGTCCGTACCGGGCGCGCCGGCACAGAATGTTGATACTGAAACATACGACACGCCGCAGGTTGAAATACCTGACAACGAGGTTCCCGGCGGTGCAGCCAATACCACCGACATAAAGGACGAAGCACTTCCGAAAACCGGCGGGATACCGGCAGCCACTTTCTATGCAGCAGGCGGGTTGATGGTGGCAGCGGCGCTTGTGATTTCATTAAGGAAGACAGTAAAGAGCTAGCAGATATTTCTCTTGATTAAATACATAGTAAAAAAGGATTCCTGATAAAGGTCGGGCATCCTTTTTTGTTACTGTGCGGAGGTGGGAGATTGTTTGCGGATATACATATGCACATATTGCCAGGTATAGACGACGGTGCCGCAGACAGCGATGAGGCGCTTGGAATGCTTGAAGTGGCATATAGGGACGGAATACGACACATCGTGGCTACTCCGCATTTCACACCGTCCGGCGATCGGGATACCGGGGGGGCTGCAACGGATATTTCGGCAAGAAGGAACTCAACGGATATGATCCGGGAAAGAGTTAATGAATTAAGGGAGGTGGCTTCTGAAAACAACCTGGATATTAACGTTTACCCGGGTTCTGAGGTGCTGCTTCATCCGGAGATTCCGTCCATATACGATACCGGGTCCATTTGCACTATTAATGAAACGAGATATGTTCTGGTCGAATTCCCGCTGCAGGATATCCCCGGATATGCGGGTAACGTGCTGTATCAGTTGCAGCTTAAGGGCCTGGTTCCGATCATAGCTCATCCCGAGCGCTGTTTGAAGGTAGTTGATAACCCGGGCATACTCAGGGATCTTATCGAAAGAGGTATGCTGGCTCAGGTTAGCGCCTGCAGCCTTACGGGCGGGTATGGCCGGAGGATCAAAAAAATAACCCTGAAGCTTATCGGCGAAGGGCTGGTTCAATTTGTCGCGTCGGACGCGCACAATATAAGGCACAGGGCGCCGGAACTCAGCAAAGCCGCGGGTATCGTTGAGAAAAAATTCGGCAGAGAAGTCGTGGAAAAACTGTTTTACGTCAATTGTATGACGGTACTGGAGAATGGATCAGTGCGGGCTTACACAGGCAGGCCGCAATATAGCGGTTTGCCGGCATGTATCATAAAAATTTTCAATAAAAGCATTCAGCTTATAAAAAGTATGGGGTGCAAATGAAGAAGATTTCCATAATCCTGGTTGTCGCGGGCGTTTTAGTGGCCTTGATCCCTGTTGTGGGGCAAATTTATACTCAATATCGGGAAGACAGGATGATGTCCGAATGGCTGAACAGCGCAGATGTGCCGGATGGGGGAAATGCCTCGGAAACAGACCCTGGGGAAGCTTATTCTCAATTGCAGGACGCGTTTGACAGTGAGAGCGCCTCAACAAATACTGCAACGGAAGCTTCATCGGGTGAAGCGGCGACTTCTGGCGCGGAACAGGCGGGCACTCAGGCCAAAGCGGTGAAAAAAACGCAGCAGCAGACTGTTCTCGGCATAATACAGATCAAAAAAATAGATGTAAAAGCTCCGATAGTGGAAGGCGTAAAGCCTTACAACCTGAGCAGGGCAATAGGTCATATACCTGGGACAGCGGAGCTTGGACAGCCGGGTAATTGCGTGCTTGCCGGTCATAGGAGCTACACCTTCGGGAAATTCTTCAACAGGCTGGATGAGCTTGTGATTGGTGATGAGATCACTATCACCACAAAAAAGGAAGACCTGACGTATAAGGTTTCAAAGGTCAGTATTGTAAAACCTGACAATGTATCCGTATTAGACGGAAGCAACGATGAAAACAATATCACGCTGGTAACCTGTACGCCTATATACATTGCGTCGCACAGGCTCATTGTCAATGCCGGACTTGAGCGGAGAGTATTGAAAGCTCCGTGACGCCTCGCTTGAAGTCAAACATTCCTTGACACTTTATGGCTTCTTCTATAATATTATTTAAGAAATCATTTAATAAATTTACGCTAAATATGGGGATGAAACGATGAAAAAACTCGGACTGAATGAAATCAGAGAGCGTTATCTCAAATTCTTCGAAAATAAGGGACATTTACGTTTGCCCAGTTTCCCGCTGGTTCCCCGCAATGACCCGAGCATATTGCTGATCAATGCAGGAATGACCCCTTTGAAGCCGTATTTTACGGGCGCTGAAGAGCCTCCGCGTCATAGGGTGACTACCTGCCAGAAATGTATAAGGACGCCGGATATCGAGAATGTCGGAAAGACTGCAAGACACGGCACTTTTTTTGAAATGCTGGGAAATTTCTCGTTCGGAGATTATTTTAAAAAGGAAGCTATCCCGTGGGCCTGGGAGTTCGTGACAAAAGACCTTGAAATACCGGCAGACAGGCTTTATGCTTCGATTTACGAGGACGATGACGAAGCTTTTGAAATATGGAGGAATGATGTAGGCCTTCCGGCAGACAGGATAGTCAGGATGGGAAAGGCCGATAATTTCTGGGAACATGGAACAGGTCCCTGCGGTCCCTCTTCCGAAATATATTTCGACAGGGGAGCCGACAAGGGCTGCGGCAAACCGGATTGCAAGGTGGGCTGCGACTGCGACCGCTATATTGAAATCTGGAATCTGGTATTCACCCAGTTCAATAAGGAAGAGGACGGCACCTACTCAAAGCTCAAAAAGAAAAATATTGATACTGGTATGGGTCTGGAACGCCTCGCGGTTACAATGCAGGACGTCAACAATCTGTTTGAGGTCGACACGATCAGGAACATTCTTGACTATGTCTGCGACAAAGCCGGGGTCAAATATGGGAAGTCCGATAAAACCGATGTATCCATACGAGTCATAACCGACCATATCCGAAGTACGACAATGATGGTATCCGACGGCATACTTCCGTCCAACGAGGGCAGGGGCTATGTGCTTAGGAGGCTGCTGAGAAGGGCTGCGCGGCATGGCAGGCTGATCGGGATCAGGGATGCTTTCCTATATGACGTAGCAAAGATCGTTGTCAGGGAATCCAGTGAAGCATATCCCGAGCTTGCAGAGAAGGAGGATTATATCTGCAGGGTAATAAAAATAGAAGAAGAGCGTTTTGCTGTAACAATAGACCAGGGACTTTCGATCCTCAATGAATTCATAGATGAAGTGAAGTCATCGAACGGTAGTGTTTTACCCGGCAATATGGTATTCAAGCTCCACGATACCTATGGCTTCCCGCTTGATCTCACAAGGGAGATCGCAGAAGAAGTCGGGCTCAGGATCGACGAAGAAGGCTTCAAAGCTGAAATGGGTGAACAGAAGAAAAAGGCGCGCGAGGCTCTCAAAAGTAAAGAGACATCAGCCTGGGCGCAGGGTCTTGCCTCGGGTATCGACAAGAGCCTGAAAACTGTGTTCACCGGCTATGAATGTACCGTTAGCGACGCCAGGATACTTTATATAATAAAAGATGGAGAACTAACGGAAAATGCGCAGCAAGATGACGAGATCACAGTAATACTGGACCGGACGCCATTTTATGCTGAAAGTGGCGGTCAGGTCGCGGACACAGGCGTCATCAGGACAAAGACCGGCTCGATCGGCGTGAAGGATTGCAGAAAGACGGCCGAAGGCCTCTATATGCATATAGGTACAGTAGAAAGCGGCATCATCGAAAAGGGTGCTGCGGCGACTGCGGAGATCGATGCCGGGAAAAGGCTCGCAACTGCAAGGAACCATACTACTACCCATCTGCTGCAGAAGGCTTTGAGGAACGTACTTGGCGAGCATGTAACGCAGGCCGGTTCGTCTGTAGATCCGAACAGGCTCCGCTTCGACTTCCACCACTTCTCGCCTATGACCGCCGAGGAGATAAAAAAGGTCGAAGATGAGGTAAATGAAAAGATACTTGAAAACCTGACGGTGACTGTTCGGGAAATGCCCGTGGACGAAGCGAAAAAGTTTGGCGCAATGGCTTTGTTCGGAGAAAAATACGGTAACGTGGTGCGTGTCGTAAAGGCCGGCGATTACAGCATGGAGCTTTGCGGAGGAACCCACCTCGGATATACCTCGCAGGCCGGACTGGTCAAGATATTGGGTGAAAGCGGCGTAGCTGCCGGTGTAAGAAGGATCGAAGCGCTGACAGGACGGAACGCATTGGAATATTACAACGAAAAGGAAGAACAGCTCAGTGGCATAGCAGTCGCACTCAAATCCACTCCGCAGGACAGCCTGCGGAAGGTCGAGACCATGAGCGCCGAATTGAAGGCTGCGTTGAAGGAGATCGAGCAGCTGAAGGATAAGCTTGTCAGCGGTTCCTTTGACGAAGTGCTTTCAAAAGCTGTCAATGTAAACGGGATAAAGGCTGTTGCCGCACGCTTCGACCAACTGGACCCCGAAGCGCTTAGAAATACCTGCGAAACGCTTCGCAGTAAATTGGGCTCGGGTATCGTAGTTCTGGCGTCCGCAACCGGCGGAAAGGTAAATTTTGTCGCAATGGCAACAAAGGATGCGGTCGATCGCGGAGCACACTGCGGTAATGTCGTGCGTGAGGCTGCAAAGACAGCAGGCGGCGGAGGCGGCGGACGCCCGGATATGGCCCAGGCCGGCGGCAAGGATCCGGAAAAGCTTGACGATGCGCTAAATAGCGCTCTTGAAGCTATAAAGGCTCAAATAAAATAAGTGTGATATGGGGCGGTAGAATAAAAGAACCGTCCCTGAAGTTTCACGGGAAAGAAGGTTTCGGCATGGAAGATTGTATTTTTTGCAGAATAATAGAGAGGGAGATCCCGTCAACCATCGTTTATGAGGACGACAAGGTGATGGCTTTCAACGATATCAACCCTGTTGCGCCGGTGCATGTGGTGATCATTCCGAAAGTTCACATTGCGAACGTGAATGCGCTTACGCCGGAAAATGCCGCAGTAGTGGCCGATATCCATCTTGCCGCCAGGAAGATCGCTGAAAAGCTCGGTATCGCAGACAAGGGCTACCGACTGATCAACAATTGCGGTGAAGAAGCGGGGCAGTCGGTTTTTCACCTGCATTACCACCTGATCGGCGGTAAGAAGCTGGGCACGAAGATTTTATAGCCTGATTGCGTGCCGGTCGGTTCTGATGTGGAATGGCGGCCGGCATATATACAAAATCTATTGTAAGGGAGACTGACTATGGCTATACTTGTTACAGGGGGAGCGGGATATATCGGCAGCCATACCTGTGTACAGCTGCTGGAGGCCGGATACGAGATCGTTATCCTCGACAATTTCTCAAACAGCAAACCGGTTGTAATCAAAAGGATAAAGGAAATAACCGGCCGGAGCTTTGATACGATCACAGGCGACATACTTGACAGAAAACTTCTCGAAAAAGTTTTTACATCATACAGCATCGATTCAGTAATACATTTTGCAGGAATGAAATCAGTGCCCGAATCCGTAGGATTACCACTGAGCTATTTCCATAACAATGTTTCCGGTTCCATCAATCTTTTTGAAGCAATGAAAGATCATGGAGTAAAGAATATTGTATTCAGTTCATCCGCAACAGTCTACGGAACTGTAGTCAAAATGCCCATTACCGAGGATGCTCCATTGAGCTCCATAAATCCATACGGACGAACCAAGCTGATGATAGAAGATATATTGCGCGATCTGTACGTGTCGGACAACAGCTGGAACATTATACTTCTACGCTATTTCAACCCTGTCGGAGCGCATCGCAGCGGACTTATAGGCGAGGATCCCAACGGCACGCCAAATAACCTCGTGCCTTATATATCCCAGGTCGCCGTAGGAAAGCTCAAAGAGCTTGGCGTTTGCGGAACAGACTATCCGACAAGGGACGGCACCGGTATAAGGGATTATATCCATGTCGTCGATCTTGCGGACGGCCATCTTAAGGCTCTTGAGAAACTGGCGAAAAATCCAGGTATTGAAGCCTATAACCTTGGAACAGGCCGGGGAACGAGCGTATTGGAAATGGTTGAAGCTTTCGCTATAGCTTCCGGCAGGAAGATCCCATACGTCACAAAGGACAGAAGGCCGGGAGATGTGGCAGAGTGTTATTCGGATCCTTCCAAAGCCGAAAGGGAATTAGGCTGGAAGGCTGCCAGGAAAGTAAGCGACATGTGCAGCGATACCTGGAACTGGCAGGTAAAGAATCCGGCAGGCTATGCAGACTGAGGATACAGGCGTTCGGTGCGCCGAGTTTTGATGCACCATTGATTTTTTTATTATGGCATGACTCTATTGACTTTATTTTGAAGTATAATATATAATATACTGTGTGCTACACATAGCTTGATTCCCACAAGTAGTTGAAGCAATGGACGCAGCTTATTCATGGCACAATTGCTACCATCGGAGGGAGGGAAATACATGTCTGAAGTTCGGGTAAAAGAAAATGAGTCTCTCGACAGTGCACTAAAGAGATTTAAACGTCAGTGCGCTAAAGCAGGCGTTCTGGCTGAAGTTAGAAAAAGAGAGCATTATGAAAAACCGAGTGTTAGAAGGAAGAAGAAGTCTGAAGCGGCTAGAAAGAGGAAGTTCAAATAAGCTTCCTGCTTGAACGGCGCTCCGGCACGATTCGGATTCGTCAGAACGGCTCAGTATCGAAAGGTCACAGGGAGGCTTACAAATGTCCCTAAAGGAACAGTTGCTTGAAGATATGAAAACAGCCATGAAGGAAAAGGATGTCGTCAGGAAGAATACGATCCAGATGGCAAGGGCTGCGATTCTTCAGGTAGAAAAAGATAACAGGATAACTCTCGACGATGATGGTGTATTAGAGATCATAGCAAAAGAACTGAAAAAGAGAAGGGATGTTCTGCCGGAGTATGAAAAAAGCGGCAGAAGTGACCTGATTGAAGGTTTGAAAGCCGAGATGGACATTTTACTCAAATATCTGCCTCAGCAATTATCCGAGCAGGAACTCGAAGTTATAATAAGACAGGCGGTCGAGGAGACCGGAGCTTCTTCAGCGAAGGATATGGGCAGGATCATGCAGACCGTCATGCCCAAGGTAAAGGGCAAAGCCGACGGTAAAATGATCAATGTGATTGTCAAAAGAATATTGGGATAAATAAGTAAAAGAAGAAAGCTCGATTAAAAATCGGGCTTTTTTTGTAGAGCAGCGCATACAGTAAAGCCGGATTGCGCCAGTGCTGCACAATAAAGTCAGGCAGATCTGACGGGAGATGTGATTTTGCAGAAAAAACTTTGGGTATACAGAAATATCGACGAGAAAGCAGCCGATAGACTGATGGAAGAAGCGGGGATCTCCCGGACGCTGGCCAGGGTATTCGTCAGCAGGGGGATCAAAGACAGCGGCTATGTCAAATTATTCCTGAGGCCGGATATCTCTCAGCTGCACGATCCATTTCTGATGGACGGCATGGAAGCTGCGGCGGACAGAATCCTTCAGGCGGCGGGAAAACGAGAAAGTATACTGATTTACGGCGATTATGATGTGGACGGCGTCATAAGCACGTCCATACTGTATCGCTTTTTGTGTTCCCTGGGCGCCGAAGTGCAATATTACATACCCGATCGCATGGAAGACGGCTATGGACTTACGATGCCGGTGGCAGAGAAAATCATGGGATTGAACATATCACTTATGATTACCGTCGATTGCGGCATAACTTCTGTCGAGGAGGTTAATTATCTCCAGGAAAATGGGATACAGGTCATTGTAACCGATCATCACGAATGCAAGGAAACTCTGCCGGCTGCTTTGACTGTCATCAATCCTCATAAGCCGGGCTGCGGTTACCCATTTAAAGATCTGTGCGGTGCGGGAGTCGCTCTGAAGCTCGTCCATGCGCTCTGTATCAAATCAGGGCACGGCGCGGGCTTTCAGCAATACCTTGATCTTGCGGCGCTGGCCACTATTGCCGACGTTGTCCCATTATTGGGGGAGAATCGCATTATTGCCGGACTCGGAACGAAGATGATGCTTACATCCGATAACCAGGGACTGAAAGCTCTGATCAGGGAAGCCGGTTTTTCCGATAAACAGCTCACTTCATACAACGTGGCGTTCGGTCTGGCTCCGAGGGTCAACGCCGCAGGGAGGCTCGGAAGTGCGGCGAGGGGCGTGAGGCTTTTTACGACCGATGACAGGGTACTGGCTGAAGCGCTCGCCAGAGAGCTTGACGGGGAAAACAAAAAGCGCCAGGATACCGAGAATAGGATACTTGAAGAAGCTGTCGCATATGTGGAGACGGAGCTGGACGCTGTTAATGAGAAAGTGCTCGTAGTTTGCGGAGAAGGCTGGCATCACGGAGTTATAGGCATCGTTGCCTCAAAGCTACAGGACCGTTACAGCAGGCCGTGCATAGTGATATCTATTGAAGCGGGAGTCGGTAAGGGGTCCGCCAGAAGCATAAAGAGCTTTAATATATTTAAAGCGCTGAATTTCTGCGCCGATCTGCTGGACAGGTTCGGAGGCCATGAAATGGCTGCCGGCATAACGATAAACGCTGATAAAATAAGTGAGTTCAGGGCGCGTATCAATGCATACGCGGACAGCACACTGACAGCCGCGGATATGATGCCGTGCATCAGGCTGGATACATTCCTCGAGCGTGTTGAAATTACACAGGAAAGCGTGAGAGAACTGGATACCATGGCGCCTTTCGGAGAAGGCAATCCTAACCCGGTATTCGGATACAGGGCTTTGAACGTCAGAGATGTAAGGACGCTCAGCGGCGGAAAGCATTTGAAACTAAGGCTGGCTGACGGCAGCCTTTCGACAGAGGCGGTGGGCTTTGGCCTCGGGGAACTGGCTGGTTCCTGTCCAACAGGAGAGGCGGTGGACATAGCCTTTACCCCTGAGATAAACAAATGGAACGGCAGCGAAAAACTCCAGTTGAATTTGCGCGATATAAGACCTTGTATTTATGCGGATCTCGACAAATATATTGTTTTTAGCAAGCCAAATGACTATAATGAATATATTAATCTGAAGGAAATGGTCACTCTCAAGGAATTGAATTGTTTAAATACGGCTGAGATGATTCCCGAAAGAAATGAGTTTGAGGCGGTATACAGATTCGTAAAGGGTTTTGCGAAATCAAGGCGGAATGCAGTTGAGTTATCGGATCTGTTTTCGATCAGCACACAGATAGCGGAAAAATTTAACGTAAAGATAAATTACTTCAAACTCAAAAGAATCCTTGAAATTTTTGATGAGCTGGGGCTTCTGAATGTAGAGCCTGCGGGCAGGAATTCCGCAGTTATCGGCTTTATGGAAACCAACGGGAAGGTCAACCTTGATGCATCCAGGTTGTATTCCGAACTTCAGCGCTTAAGGAAAGCATAATGTCCCGGAGCCGCTCATAAAGGTATAGCTCGGGAAGCGTCCTGAAAGTTAATTATCCGGGAGGTAGGCAAAATGGATTTGAAGCAGAAACTCAGGCATGTGGCAGATTTTCCGAAGGAAGGCATCGATTTTATCGATATTACGACAGTACTGCAGGATCATGCAGCACTGAACCAAAGTATAGAAGAGATGAAAAAGCTCGCGGAGGAAATCGGGGAATTCGATCTGATCATCGGCCCTGAGTCAAGGGGATTCATTTTTGGCGCACCGCTTGCTTATGCGCTCGACAAGGGATTCGTGCCGATAAGGAAAAAGGGCAAGCTGCCCTATAAGACCGTCAGTGTGGAATATCAGCTGGAGTACGGCAAGGATGTCCTGGAACTGCATGAGGACGCGATTAAACCAGGCCAGAGAGTCGTGATCGTCGACGACCTGCTTGCTACGGGAGGAACGACCGAAGCCAATATACGACTTATCGAGAAGCTTGGCGGAGAAGTTGCCGGACTTGTATTTTTTATCGAATTGAGTTTTCTGGACGGCCGAAAGAGACTTCAGGGCTATAAAGTGAGATCGGTGGTAAATTTCTGAAGCGAAATATAGCTAAAGATCTGAAAATAGGATGGATACGGAGCAGCTTCAATATCGGTGTGATTATGGAGCTGCTTTGATATAAAGCAGTATTTTGAACAATATGAACAGCAGAGCCAAAATATAACGCAGGCAAAAAGACCTTCTGAAGCGATCCCGGAGGAGTAGATGGACAACCGGTATAATAAGCTTGTAATGAAAATAAAAGAATATAATCCCGGCTGTGATATATCCATCCTGGACAAGGCGTATGCTATGGCCAGCAAGGCTCATGAAGGCCAACTCAGGGAATCGGGTGAGCCATATATAAGCCACCCCATTGAAGTCGCGAATATACTTGCCGACCTGGAGCTCGACTGCACCACTATTACTGCGGGTCTGCTGCATGACACTGTCGAAGATACGAACTGTACGGTGGAGGACATAAGGGCGCAGTTCGGAGAAGACACCGCCGCTCTGGTGGACGGAGTCACAAAGCTCGATAAGATACCCTATACGACCAAGGAAGAACAGCAGGCTGAAAATCTCCGCAAAATGTTCATGGCAATGGCCAGGGACATCAGGGTTATCCTCATAAAACTGGCGGATCGGCTCCATAACATGAAAACTCTCAAATACGTCCCTCCGGACAAGCAGGAGGAAAAAGCCCGCGAAACATTGGAGATATATGCTCCGTTGGCCCACAGGCTAGGTATTTCGAAGATCAAATGGGAGTTGGAAGATTCGTGCCTGCGGTATTTACAGCCCAAGGAATATTACGACCTCGTCGAAAAGATATCGATAAGACGCCGTGAACGTGAAGCGTATATCACGGAAATCATAAATGAAATCAAGGCAAAGACTTCCGAGCTCGGCATCGAAACTTCTATCGACGGCCGTCCCAAGCATTTCTACAGTATTTACCGGAAAATGAAGGAACAGAATAAGACGCTGGATCAGATATATGATCTTTTTGCCGTCAGGGTCATCGTAAATTCCGTTAAGGACTGCTATGCTGTGCTGGGTCTTGTACATGAGCTGTATAAGCCCATGCCGGGCAGGTTCAAGGATTATATAGCGATGCCGAAGCCGAATATGTACCAGTCGCTCCATACTACGCTTATCGGGCACACAGGCCATCCCTTCGAGGTGCAGATAAGGACCTGGGACATGCACAAGGTAGCCGAGGTCGGTATCGCGGCGCATTGGAAGTACAAGGAAGGTGTATCGGGGAAAAGCGAGCTCGATAACAAGCTCCTGTGGCTGCGGCAGATGCTGGAATGGCAGAAGGACGCAAGGGACGCTAACGAATTTGTCGAGACTGTAAAAGTAGACCTGTACGCCGACGAAGTATTCGTATTTACTCCGAAGGGCGACGTGGTGAACCTTCCAAAGGGCTCGACACCGGTCGACTTCGCTTATTCCATCCACAGCGCGGTCGGAAATAAAATGATGGGCGCGCGAGTAAACGGCGAGATCGTCAAGCTCGGTTACGAGCTCAAAAACGGGGACATAATAGAAGTGCTGACATCTGCGGCAGTACACGGTCCGAGCCGCGACTGGCTCAAGCTCGTAAAGAGCTCACAGGCCCGGAACAAGATAAACCAGTGGTTTAAAAAGGAAAACCGCGAGGAAAACATCCTCCGAGGGAAGGAATCGATAGAAAGGGAACTCAAAAAGCAGGGTCATACCTATAACCAGCTTTTCAGGAACGAGTGGGTTGATATAGTCCTTAAGAAATTCAATTTCAACTCGCCTGATGATATGTTCTCGGCTGTCGGTTTTGGAGGCATAAGCGCCAGCAAGGTCGTGACAAGGCTCAGGGATGAGTACAGAAAGACTTTGAAGCCTGAAGAGCTCAATGAAGAGCTTGATCAGGAGATATTTGCAAAGCAGGATAAGGACAAGAAGAAAAAATCCGTCCCGGAGAACGGCGTTATAGTAAAGGGTATCGACAATTGCCTGGTGAGGCTTTCAAGGTGCTGCAACCCGGTGCCCGGAGACAGTATAATAGGGTATATTACCAGAGGCAGGGGCGTTTCCGTACACCGGAGCGACTGCGTGAATGTTTCCGCAGCGCGCGGTGAGGACGAACGATTGATCGAGGTCAGATGGTATACTGCGATCAATGTAGCTTACAAGGCGGACATCACTGTCTTGGCGAACGACAGGACCGCCCTCCTTATGGAAGTCACCAATGCCATAGGCGAGGCGAATATCCCGCTGAAGGCCATGAACGCCAGGACTACGCGCGACCAGATAGCGATTATAAACCTGACTCTGGAGATAACAGATACGGATCAGCTGGAAAAAATAATAAAAAAGCTCAGAAAAGTGGACGGAGTATTTGATGTAACGAGAAACAAGCAATAGGAAGTAGGTAGTAGGCAGTATCAGCTTTGCATAACGGTACGGGAGGTGTGTTGGATATGTATCTGGAAACTATCTCAAACGGGTTATTGGACTCAAACTGTTATATCGTAGGGGACGCAGGCTCAGCTGCCGTGATAGACGCGGGAGTGGAAGAAAGCGTGGTTATACGGACGCTGGAATCCCAGGGGGTATCTTTGAAGTACATAATACTGACGCATGGCCATATCGATCATGTATTAATGGCAGGCAAGCTTAGGGATGCTACAGGGGCGCGCATCGTTATCCACGAGGATGACGCGCTGCTGCTCGGGGATCCTGTGCTCAATTGTTCCGCAATGTTCAGACTTAACAAGGTATTTGGTCCGGCGGATGTATTTGTGAAGGACGGCGATTCCATAAGCGTCGGGGGAATAAAGCTGGAGTTTATACACACCCCGGGACATACGCCCGGCAGTATGTGCGTGCTCGCAGACCGGCGCCTTTTTTCGGGAGATACCTTGTTCCGACTCGGAGCGGGCAGGACCGACCTGGGTGCGGGAAGTCCGGCGAAGCTTGAAGCTTCGCTCAGGAGGCTGATGGAGCTCGAAGATTCAACTATGGTTTATCCGGGGCATGGACCGGCAACGGATATAGGATACGAAAGGCGTAACAATCCTTTACTCAGTGATTACTAGCTCCGGGATATCTTCGCTGTCCCGGAGGAACGGCTTGCGGTGACGGCTGATGCATATTGATTGGTTTTACTTGACAATCCGCATGATACGTGATTAAAATATAAATAATATTTAAACCAAAGGCAATGAAGGAAAAGAGTAGCCTGTACATGTTCAAGGGAGAGGGCGCCGCGACTGCAAGCGCTTTTAACATAAGGCAGGTGAAAGACATTCCGGAGCCGGACAGAGGAAAGTTCGAAGCCGTTGTTTGACCGGAAAGCCGATCAGACGGACAATATCAAAGGCAACGACGACCGAGTAAGCTGTCCCGCGGAAACGGCGTTAAGGAAGCAAGTGGATCCACAGGAAATCGCTTTTCCTCATTGAGCAGGAATTGGCTTCGCCGGCAGGATCCGAATCCGGGTGGC
Organism: Bacillota bacterium; assembly: GCA_023411715.1. GTDB lineage: Bacteria > Bacillota > Clostridia > Acetivibrionales > DTU013 > JAEYOM01. The sequence goes on from JAEYOM010000040.1 coordinate 13,517, forward strand.
ACCACGGGAAACAACTCTCGTCCCTGACTTTATTAAGTTCAGGCGGGAGTTTTATTATTATATAAGCAAATAATAATGGCATGTAAAAAAGGAGGACGCTATGATTCAGGCTCCAAAAGGTACCAGGGATATACTCCCTTCCGAGATTCACAGGTGGCATTACATTCAGAATACTTACAAAAAGCTTTGCAACAGTTTTGGATATAAGGAGATAAGGATACCTGTATTTGAACATACGGAGCTGTTCCAGAGGGGCGTGGGCGACACTACCGACGTAGTACAGAAGGAGATGTACACCTTCCAGGACAAGGGCGGCAGGAGCATAACACTGCGGCCTGAGGGAACCGCCGGAATAGTCAGGAGCTATATAGAGAACGGTATGGCGTCTTTGCCGCAGCCGGTAAAAGTATTTTATGATCTTACTGCCTACAGGTATGAAAACGTTCAGAAAGGCCGTTACAGGGAATTCCACCAGTTCGGCGTAGAAACGTTCGGAGCTGCGGGTCCGGCGATCGACGTCGAGGTCATCAGCATCCTGTATATGTTCTTCGAAAGACTCGGACTCAGCAAAACAGGCCTGAACATCAACAGCATAGGCTGCCCGAAATGCAGATCCGTATACCACGAAAAGCTTAAGGAATATTTCAGGCCACACCTTTCAGAGCTTTGCGGAAACTGCAAGGAAAGGTTCGAAAGAAATCCTCTGAGGCTGCTGGACTGCAAGGAAACAGGTTGCAAGAGGCTAATAGCAGGCGCTCCGTCGCTGCAGGATTATCTTTGCGATGATTGCCGCGCTCACTTCGAAGGCCTCAAGTCCGGCCTCGACAATCTTGGTATAGAATACAAAGTAGATCCGGGTATCGTCAGGGGATTGGATTACTATACGAGGACTGTGTTCGAATTCATTTCAGATAACGTCGGTACGCAGGGTACGATCTGCGGCGGAGGCAGGTATGACGGGCTCGTTGAGACCTGCGGAGGCGCTCCGACGCCAGGGATAGGCTTTGCGTTGGGCGTTGAAAGGCTTATGATGGAGCTTGACAGCCAGGGAATCACCATAGAGGAACCTCCGGCTCCGGAGCTGTATATCGCGACATTGGGGCAGAAGGCGTCGGACTTTGCGCAGCAGCTGATTTACAAGCTCAGGTCGTACAATGTCAGCGCTGAGACAGACCTGATGGCGAGAAGCCTTAAAGCTCAGATGAAGTATGCCGATAAAAAGGGATTTACGTACACCGTCGTCCTGGGAGACGATGAAATAGAATCGGGAAAGGGTGTTCTGAAGGATATGAGGACAGGAGACCAGAAGGATGTTAGTCTGGACTCGATCCTCGACAGGCTGAAGAGCCAGTGTAAATGAAGCGCATAAACACAGCTTGGCAGATTGCAGATATTTATTTTGCGTAGACCGCAGACAGGATGTTTAGCGCCGATGGCGCGGATTACTTCTAAAACATCCAAGGGAGGAGAATAGTTATGGGAGAGACGATTTACGGATTGAAAAGAACTCATAGATGTACGGAGCTCGGTATTGGCGATGTCGGAAAAACTGTGACGGTCATGGGGTGGGCTCATAAGCGCAGGAACCTCGGAAGCCTTATTTTTGTGGCGCTGAGGGACAGAACCGGCATACTCCAGGTGGTATTCAACGGCACTGACGGCGGGGAATTATTCAGCAAGGCCGAGGCGATAAGGAACGAATACGTTCTTGCCGTAGTCGGCGAAGTTGCAAAAAGGACGCCCGAGAATATCAACGCAAGCATGAAAACAGGCGAAATCGAGATCATTGCCAAAGAGCTCAGGATACTCAGCGCATCCGAGACGCCTCCGGTACAGATAGAGGAGGATTCGGACGTAAATGAAGTACTCAGGCTGAAATACAGGTTCCTGGATCTCAGGAGGCCCGACATGCAGGCCAATCTTATGCTGCGCCACAGGGTCGCAAAGATCGCGCGCGACTATTATGATATGAATGGTTTTATCGAGGTCGAGACCCCGATGCTGATAAAAAGTTCGCCTGAAGGCGCCAGGGACTACCTTGTTCCAAGCAGGGTGCATCCGGGCAAGTTCTATGCGCTTCCGCAGTCTCCCCAGCTTTTCAAGCAGCTTCTAATGGTAGCGGGTTACGATCGTTACATGCAGATCACCAAATGCTTCAGGGACGAGGACTTGAGGGCTGACAGGCAGCCTGAGTTCACACAGATCGACCTTGAAATGTCTTTTGTCAATGTCGACGACGTGCTTACCATAAATGAAGGTTTTATTAAAAAAGCTTTCAGCGAAGCGCTGGGCGTAGACATTGAGACACCGTTCCAGAGGCTTACCTGGCAGGAGGCAATGGACCGCTTCGGCTCCGACAAGCCTGACATGAGGTTCGGGCTCGAGCTGGTCAATGTATCCGATCTGGTTGAAAACTGCGGCTTCAAGGTATTCTCCGATGCCGTCAGAAATGGCGGCAGCGTTCGTGCAGTCAATGCCAAGGGCTGCGCCAAATTCAGCAGGAGAGAGATCGACAGCCTGGTCGAACTCGTTAAGACATACAAGGCTAAGGGAATGGCATGGATTGCTGTTGAGCAGAACGAACTCAAATCATCGATCGCCAAATTCTTCAGTGAGGATGAGATAAAAGCGCTGCTGGAGAGGACAAAAGCCGAGCCCGGCGACCTCGTATGCTTTGTAGCCGATAGCAATAAAGTTGTTTACGATTCTCTCGGGGCGCTCAGGTTGGAGGTAGCGAAGCGGCTGGATCTACTTGATAAAAAGGAATTCAGGTTCCTGTGGGTCACCGAATTCCCGCTGCTTGAATACAGCGAGGAGGAACAGCGCTGGGTCGCTATGCACCATCCTTTTACCTCGCCGATGGACGAGGATCTTCAGTACCTCGAAAGCGACCCCGGCAGAGTCCGTGCGAAGGCCTATGATATAGTTCTCAACGGTACGGAGCTTGGCGGCGGCAGCATCAGGATTCATATGCAGGAACTGCAGTCCAGGATGTTCAAGCTGCTTGGCTTCAGTGAGGAAGAGGCATGGGCGAAATTCGGCTACCTGCTGGAGGCTTTTAAATACGGCGTACCACCGCACGGCGGCATGGCATACGGGCTTGACAGAATGATTATGCTTATGGCCGGCAAAGACAGTATAAGGGATGTCATTGCATTTCCCAAGGTCCAGAATGCTTCAGACCTGATGACCAACGCGCCTGACGTTGTCGACCTGAAACAGCTGCAGGAACTGCATATAAGCGTGACGGAGCAGGAAGGCAAATAGCAGAGTATTGATAATGATAGCGCTTTACGCCATATAGTGGTATTATTTATATATCGTAGTATGTCGGCAAAGGGGGAATACTTTACGGGAGAAAAGAAAAATACAACGGTCGAGAAGGTATCGGCTGCTGAAGAAAAAAAGCCTGCGGCGGAAAAAAAGGAAAAAAACGAAGCTTTGGACTGGTTCTTACATATAGCAATAGCTGTAATACTGGGTGTTCTTATAGTAACATTTGTTGCACAGAGGACGATAGTTTATGATATTTCGATGCAGCCTACCTTTGTGGAGGGCGATAATCTGCTGGTCGAAAAACTCGGCTACAGGTTCGGAGATCTTCACAGGGGCGATGTTGTGATCGTAAAAAGGCCAGATATGAATGAAAAGCTTATAAAACGTCTGGTCGCAGTCGAAGGGGACAGGGTGCAGGTCAAGGACGGGAAGCTCTATGTAAATGGAAAGCAATTCCTGATTGGGCTGCCGTCCGAGCCGGTAACACCGAACGGAGATCTGCCCGAATACACCGATCTTACGTTGAAAAAAGGCGAAGCGTATGTTTTGGGCGATAACAGGCCGTTCAGCAAGGACTGCACTGAGTTCGGGCCAATACAGAAGAATTGGATCGTGGGCAGGGCTGTTTTCCGCTTCTATCCTTTCAGTAAATTCGGCTCGATCAGGTACGCCGGGGGCTATAAGTAACAGGTTGTGGCGACCGTTTAATATTGCATGAGTTTTACGACATAGAGCATATTGATGAAGCATTGATAAGGGCAAATTTCTGTTTGAGCGAAGCGAGTTAAATTTGCCGCGGAGCTGAATCTATATGCTCTCGGAGTGAAACTCCGCAATAGAAAACGGTCGCCACAACACTGGACTACAGATTTTCAAGGCAAAATTCCATAGTATTAAATGATTAGCGCAGCAAATAGCAGATTCTTTACAAGAAGTGTACTATTTATTATTCGTTTATTTTGTGCTAATATAAGAGGAATCTATGCTGTCAAGAGTATCAATGCAATATGTTGGTACTCTTTCTTTGATAATAACGAGGCGTCAAAATGTTCCCCATCTTTATAGGTGGCAGGTACAGACTCGTTGAAACTCCACAGAGGTAAGGAAATTTTTCTACAACCGAAAAATTTCCTTATGAATCAGGTCGTTATAAGGGGGTAGCTTAAATACTGTTTTTACGGTATTGACCATATGAAAAGACTTTTCCACGCAGGCCTGGACGTAGGCTCGACAACAGTAAAACTAGTGGTTCTGGATAACAATGAGAGAATCCAATACAGCAAATATCAACGGCATTTTTCAGATATCAGGAAGACGATATATGAACTTGTCGACGAGACTTGCAGCATGTTTGAAGGAGACGACCTGACTGTTACACTGACGGGCTCGGGTGGTATTTCTGTTGCGCAGTGGATGGAGCTGCCCTTTGAACAGGAGGTCGTTGCAGCCACAGGTGCCATCAGGAGCCTGATACCGGAAACGGACGTAGCCGTTGAGCTAGGCGGGGAAGATGCCAAGATCACTTTTTTCAGGGGCGGTATAGAACAGCGTATGAACGGCACCTGTGCGGGAGGCACGGGAGCATTCATAGACCAGATGGCATCACTGCTGCAGACTGACGCGGCGGGACTCAACAAGCTTGCGGAAAACTACAAGGTCATATATCCTATTGCGGCCAGATGCGGCGTTTTTGCCAAGACGGATATACAGCCGCTTCTGAACGAGGGCGCGGCGAGAGAAGACATTGCGGCCTCGATATTCCAATCCGTAGTGAATCAGACAATAAGCGGACTCGCTTGCGGCAGGCCGATAAAAGGCAATGTTGCATTCCTCGGAGGACCGCTGTACTTCCTGCCCGAACTCAGAAAGAGATTTATCGAAACCCTGGCGCTTAAAGACGACCAGGTCATATTCCCCGATAACTCGCAGCTTTTCGTTGCAGTAGGCGCTGCACTGGCCTCAAAGGAAAAAAAGATAATGAGTTTTCAAACGCTGAGGAGCAGGCTCTCGGCTGTCAATACGGTCACCGTTCACGAGGTGGAGAGACTGAGCCCGCTTTTCAGGGATGAGATAGAGCTCGGCGAATTCAACCAAAGGCATTCCAGGCATCAGGTCACACGCAGGGAATTATACTCGTATGCCGGACCCTGCTATCTTGGAATAGACGCGGGTTCGACTACCACAAAGCTCGCGCTTACCGACGGCCAGGGCTCGCTTATGTATTACCATTACGGAAGCAACAAGGGAAGCCCGTTGAAGTCCGTTATAAAGGAAATGAAGAAGCTTTATTCGCTGATGCCGTCAGGCGCGTATATAGCCAATTCCACAGTTACAGGCTATGGAGAAGGCCTGATCAAAGCAGCGCTGAACGTCGATATTGGTGAGGTCGAAACAATCGCGCATTACAAAGCGGCTGAGCATTTCCTGCCCGGAGTCGATTTCATCCTGGATATCGGCGGGCAGGATATGAAATGCATGCAGATCAAAGAGGGCGTCATTGATAACATCATGCTGAACGAAGCATGCTCCTCCGGCTGCGGTTCGTTCATAGAGACATTCGCGTCATCATTGAACATGAGTGTGGAGGATTTTGCAAAAGAGGCGCTTCTTGCACAGAAGCCCGTAGATCTGGGTTCACGCTGTACGGTGTTCATTAATTCGCGCGTAAAGCAGGCGCAGAAGGAAGGCGCATCGGTAGGAGATATTTCGGCAGGGCTGTCATATTCGGTCATAAAGAACGCTCTTACAAAGGTAATAAAAATAAGGGATCCCAAACAGCTCGGCAGGAAAATAATAGTTCAGGGCGGGACCTTCTACAATACTGCGGTCCTCAGGAGTTTCGAGATAATCTCCGGCAGGGAAGCCGTAAGGCCCGATATCGCGGGCATAATGGGTGCGTACGGAGCCGCGCTGATATCATGTGAGCGCTGCGCGGCGGGGCAGAAGAGCGGTATAATGGGCTCGGCCGACCTGGAATGTTTCCAGACGGAGATCACGCTGAAGCGCTGCGGCAAATGCAGCAACAACTGCCTTTTGACTATAAACAATTTTACGGACGGCAGGGTGTTCGTTTCGGGTAACCGCTGCGAGAGAGGCGCAGGCGGTGAAATCCACAAGGACGGTGCTCCGAACCTGTTCGATTACAAGTACAAGCTCATCACCTCGTACAAATCGTTGGATGAGAAAGCCGCCGTACGCGGTGTAATAGGTATACCCAGGGTATTGAACATGTATGAGAATTATCCATTCTGGCATACGTTCTTTACCGAACTGAAATTCAGGGTAGTCCTGTCTCCGCGTTCTTCGCGCAGGATATATGAACTGGGCATAGAAACGATGCCGTCGGAATCGGTGTGCTACCCGGCAAAGCTGGTGCACGGCCACATAATGAGCCTTGTGCAGAGCGGGATAAAGAATATTTTTTATCCATGCCTGCCGTACGAGCGCAAGGAAGATGAGCATGCCGACAATTGCTATAACTGCCCTATCGTCACTTCATATTCGGAAGTCATAAAAGGCAATGTGGATGCTTTGAAGGAAATGGGCATCAACTATATGAACCCGTTTTTGCCTTATTATGACAGGAAGAGACTTGGTGAGAGGCTTTACGAAGAGCTCAGGGGATTCGGTCTGAAGAAGCATGAAGTAAAAAAGGCCGTAGACAAGGCATGGGCCGAGGATGAACGCTTCAAGGCGGATATAAGGGAAAAGGGCAAAGAGATCGTGGCGGACCTCGAAAAAACAGGCGGCAAGGGGATTGTACTTGCAGGACGTCCTTACCATATAGATCCTGAAATAAACCACGGGCTGCCGAACCTTATAACGGAATTCGGAATGGCGGTTTTGACCGAGGACTCCGTAGCTCATCTGGATAAAAGCAGCAGGCCGCTCAGGGTTGTGGATCAGTGGATGTATCATACGAGGCTCTATTCGGCCGCGTCGTTTGTCGGGACAAAACCAAACCTGGAGCTTATACAGCTCAACTCCTTCGGCTGCGGTCTCGATGCCGTCACGACGGATCAGGTACAGGAAATAATGCATGCTGCGGGGAAGATATATACAGTATTGAAAATTGATGAAATAAGCAACCTCGGGGCCGCAAGGATCCGCCTGCGTTCACTGAAAGCCGCAATGGAGGAACGCGACAGGAATGGATACTTGATAAGCGGTAGCAGGTACAGCTATGAAAAAGTGCCCTTTACCGAAGAGATGAGGAAAAGGCACACGATCCTGGCGCCGCAGATGTCTCCGATACATTTTCAGTTTATTGAGACGGCGTTCAGGGAGGCCGGCTATAATCTCGAAATACTGCCTTCCGTCGACAGAGGCGCGGTCGATGAGGGACTGAAGCATGTCAACAACGACGCGTGCTATCCATCCATACTTACCACCGGACAACTGATAGAAGCGCTGAAATCCGGCAGGTACGATCCTGACAATGTATCGCTCATAATATCCCAGACGGGTGGGGGCTGCAGGGCTACCAACTATATTGGCTTTATCAGAAAAGCATTGAAGGATGCGGGTTTTGGCCAAGTACCGGTCATTTCGCTCAATGCCCTTGGAATGGAGAGCAATCCGGGCTTCAAGATAACGAAGAGCCTGCTTAACAAGGCGCTGATCGCGCTGGTATACGGAGATCTTCTGATGAGGGTACTGTACAGAGTCAGACCCTATGAGAAGATAAAAGGTTCTGCAAACCTGCTTTACGAAAGCTGGGTCGAGCGCTGCCATAAATCGGTGAGGAGCGGCAAGCACAGTGAGTTCAGACGGAACATAAAAGGAATAGTCGAGGATTTCGACAACCTTGAGCTGGAGAATATCGAAAAGCCCCGTGTCGGGCTTGTGGGGGAAATACTCGTCAAGTTCCATCCGACCGCCAACAACGACGTTGTCAATGTTGTGGAAAAAGAAGGCGCGGAAGCTGTCATGCCGGATCTTATGGACTTTTTCCTTTACTGTGCGTATGCCCCAAACTTCAAGCACAGGTATCTTGCGGATTCACTGAAGAGCAAGCTCATCAATAATTTAGCGATCGCCGGTATCGAATATTACAGGAGATACATGAAAAAGTCGCTGGCCGCAAGCAAACGCTTCGAGCCTCCGACAACGATCTACAAGCTCGCCGCCAAGGCTTCAAAGGTTTTGTCCCTCGGCAACTGCACAGGGGAGGGGTGGTTCCTGACTGCCGAAATGATAGAACTCATCGGGGAAGGCGCTCCAAATATCGTATGCATGCAGCCGTTCGCGTGCCTGCCGAACCATGTCACCGGAAAGGGTATGATTAAGGCGCTGAAAAAGGAATTTCCACAGGCCAATATCGTGCCGGTGGATTATGATCCGGGAGCAAGCGAGGTAAATCAACTCAACAGGATCAAGCTGATGCTGGCCGCGGCGTTCAGGAATATGAAGGATAAGGAACTGAGCCGCAGGGAACGCACGGAGGGGAAGGACATTGCCGTAAATGCCGGGTCCGTAACCGAGCTGAATATTTGATAAAAATATACTTTCATGGAATTTGGTAATTACAACTATCTGTCGCTTAAAATAAAAAATGCCCGGGTAACCGGGCTTTTTTAATCCATGGAACATAGCGAAGTCTTGTTCAAAAATCTCAGGCGCTCGATGCGCTTGAGATTGTTATCTGAAACCTTTCTTTTTCTTCATACCAGCCATCTTTTTATTGTGCTTCTTGATTGAAAAGCTCATTGCCAGTGCAAACAGGCCAAAAACAACGAGAGTCCCCAATACGAAAATATACTGTAAAGGCATCTGGTTTAACCCTTTCTATATGGATTTTAACATAACAATTATATATGCTCGCCGCTGCAAAAAGCAAGTTGAATATAAGAATTTATTATTATTACCTGAACTTGTCATAATGTAGCCTGCCGGAGGAATAGGATTTTATATAATTTACTTACTGAAAGCCAAGCTGCTGCTCTGTAGCAAACCGGAGGAAAAATGAATGTAAAGCATAAACAAAATACTTTAGATAAACGAAATCCGAAATTTTCCAATATGATACTGATCCTGTGTTTGTCGGTGCTTGCCGTTATGATAGGTGTACAGGCCGGAGATTTTTGGTACAAGCTTGACGTAAGCGTGGTTGAAAACCTTGACACGGAAAATTTTAAAAACACTTTGAATCTGGCGCTGCCTATTATAGAATCGGTATATAACAGCGGAGAATACAGTGTTTCATTTTCAGGTGAGATCAAGGACCTGCTGGCGAAATTGTTCGGTTTTGACCTGGAATCGCCGGTTACCATCCTCAACATTCAATCGCCCGTTTTCATGAGTTATTATAATAAAATGTACGATACGGCGCAGGGGGATCCGGCTGACCAGGCAGGCAACAATGATACTGTCGCGGATAAAGCGGGATCATCCGGTGATATGCAAAAAGCGGGAATGCAGGGGGGAAACCCGGCGTCCCCCGGGCAGGGCAGTCCGACTGACGGCACAGACAAAGAAAATAATACGGGCGGTGGAAATAATACCGGAAAGGTAACGGGAGGCGGTTCCGAGAGCGGCAATGTAGGCAAGGGAGGCAAGGGCAACAGCGGAGATGAGGGCATTACTGGGACAGGGAATGACGGCGAAAGTGGGAAATCCGGCGGAAACAAGCCGGGTACAGGGTCGGATGGCAGTATTACGGGAGATAAACCGGCAGGAAGCGGAGAATCTGAAAAGTCTGCTAATACGGATACATCCAAGCCTGATGCGACAGGCAATCCGAAGAACCCTATTGACCTGCAGCCGATCAGCAGTATCACCTACGAAGTTGAAGGTGACGAAAAAGAGGAAAACAGCGATCTTGTTGCAATGGACTCCATTGTATTGAATAACTTTACAAAACACAAGATTGATATTGCAAAATTGCTTAAGCAACCTTTGAACCTGAATTTCAGCAAAAAAGGTCCGAAAGTGCTCGTTTATCATACACATACGAGCGAGAGCTATGTGCTCAAGGCGTCCGACCTCGGAAAGAAAGATGTGCCCAGCTTCACTTCAAACCCGAAATACAGCGTGGTAAGAGTGGGAGAGGAGCTTGCGAGGAACCTGAGAAAATACGGCATAGAGACGCTGCATGACGGTACGGTGCACGATAAGGTAAGGGATGCGGCTTACGGAGTTGCGATAAATACGCTGCAAAGCTATAAAAAAGGCTATCCCTCCGCGAAGGTATACATAGATGTACATAGAGATGCAACTTCCGGTTCAAAACTCAGGCTTGCCAAGAATATCAACGGCAGGAGCGCCGCGCAGATAATGTTCGTCGTGGGAAGCGACGGGAAGTGGTCGTTCCCTGATTGGCAGGAAAACCTGAAGTTCGTTCTGAAACTGCAGCAGGAGCTGAATAAAAAATATCCCGGTCTTGCAAGGCCGATCCGGATCGTCGACAAGCGCTACAATCAGCAGATATCCGACGGCGCGATCCTCATAGAAGTGGGCGGCGACGGAAACCTCCTTTCCGAATGCCTGGAGAGCACAAAATATCTCGCGGAGGCTTTGAACAAAGTCATGTCGGAGTAAACGAAACGCAGGGGGCGGTTCCAAAACGCAGGGAGTATTCTTGGGTCTGATTTTAATCGATAGTTATTGAATGAGGCGGCGCCGGAAGGATAATAATACTTGGTGGATAAATCAATAAATCAGATCCGGAGGACGCCGTTGAACAGAGTAGAGAGATTCAGGCACAGGAGATTTTTGATTAAGGGATATATTACGGCAGCGCTGCTGTCTCTTTTCTTCCTGACCACGGGGATACTTGCGGTGGACCGCGCCACGAACCAGCTCGTTTCCGGCAGGCAGGGCATTGCTCTGGCTGCTTTTGAAAGCAGTGAATCCAGCCTGGAAATAACATTTATGAATCGTAAAATCTATCTGAACACCCGGTATATAAACCGGGATATGGAACACCTCAGGGAAAAGCTCAGCCAATTGTTCCGGTAATCGAAGCGGAAACGCATGAAATACGGGAAACAGAAACGCAGATGCAGGGATGGTTCTTTTGTTTGGTTTTGGGCATCTCAATATGACATATAGCTGTCTTATTTTCGACTGTATCATTGGAAGACAATAGCAAGTATGGTATACACGTTATGTGCGGAGTTTTGTATTTGTGCTGCACAATGATTGCGTTTTGAGCATATTCATTAATTTATGATTTTATTCATTTAAAGGAGGGGTTTCGTTGATCACTATTGAGGCGTTACTCAGTGTCAATAAAGATAATGCAGGGGAAATAGCCGGAACGCTCGGTAAAGACGATCTGCCCGGACTTGTCGGGCTGTTGTCGGAAAAAGACGACAAGCTCAGGTATGCCGCGCTTTTGCTGCTTCAAAGCCGCTCTGGCGGCTGCGATGACGTATATCCTTTCTGCGATGTTTTTCGTGAAAAACTCATAAGTGATAATTCTTACCAGAGAAGTGTGGTCTCCTCGACAAAAAGGGCAAAAGCCTGATAGAGGCCGTGCTTCGTCAGTAGAGCGGTTATTGCGTCCATTTCGTTTCAATCCTTTATTTTATTATAAACGGATGTTATAATTGTACTGCATTTAATGAAGAATTAATGTAATACTTAAAGCTCGGCTAAAATATTACTTCCGCTCTTTTTAATGGATTTCTGCTTTGCAGAAATGCTACACTAATGAAACATTTCGCTTTAGCGAAATCTATTGGGAAATAGAGCGGGCTGGTCGCAAGCTTCGCTGGCTGCTCGCCCATGCAACCTGGTTAGTGAAGTTTCCCGGAAAAGATTAGTGGAAGTTATATTTTAACGATGCTTATGAAATGACAAGGGGAAAATGGATGTCAGGCAGACAGGACAATATACGTAATTTTTGTATTATAGCGCATATCGATCACGGCAAGTCGACATTGGCCGACCGCCTTATTCAGATGACCGGAGTTCTTACCGAGAGGGAGATGCAGGAGCAGGTGCTCGATACCATGGATATCGAACGCGAGCGCGGCATCACCATTAAAGCGCAGGCTGTAAGAATGGTGTACAAGGCAAATGACGGGCAGGAATACATTTACAACCTTATCGACACCCCCGGCCATGTGGACTTCAATTATGAAGTTTCCAGAAGCCTGGCGGCATGCGAGGGCGCCGTGCTGGTTGTCGATGCGGCGCAGGGCGTAGAGGCTCAGACCCTGGCCAACGTATACCTTGCTCTCGATCACAACCTGGAGATAATGCCGGTCATAAACAAGATAGATCTTCCGAGCGCCCAGCCGGAGCATGTAAAAAAGGAAATTGAAGACGTGATAGGGCTCGATTGTTCGGAAGCGCCCCAAATCTCGGCAAAAAACGGTATCAACATTGAAGCGGTGCTCGAGCAGATAGCTAAGGTGATTCCTCCGCCTCACGGGGATGAGGACGCTCCCCTGAAGGCGTTGATATTCGACTCGTACTACGACAGCTACAAAGGCGTCATCGTGCATATCAGGGTCATGGAAGGCTCGGTAAGGACGGGCGATACCATCCGTATGATGTACACGAAAAAGGAATTCGTCACGACAGAAGTCGGTTATTTCAGACCCGGCCAGTATTCTCCCTGTGACAGGCTCTTAGCTGGAGACGTCGGGTACATCTGCGCAAGCATAAAGAATGTCCGGGATACGCGTGTAGGCGATACGGTCACGCTCGCCGACAGACCGGCAAACGAACCGTTGCCTGGTTACAAGAAAGTCCAGTCCATGGTCTTCTGCGGTATTTATCCCGCGGATGGAGCAAAATACGGCGATCTGAGAGATGCTCTCGAAAAGCTGCAATTGAACGACGCCGCGCTCTTGTTCGAGCCCGAGACTTCGGTTGCTTTGGGCTTCGGGTTCCGGTGCGGATTCCTGGGCCTGCTGCATATGGAGATCATACAGGAAAGGCTTGAAAGGGAATTCGACCTGGATCTCGTGACCACAGCTCCGAGCGTAATATACAAGCTCACGCTGACTGACGGCCAGGTCATAGATATTGACAACCCGACCAACCTGCCGCCTGTAACGTCGATAGAAAAGATGGAGGAGCCTATCGTAAAGGCGACAATAATGACGCCGATCGAATATGTCGGAAGCATCATGGAGCTTTCTCAGGAGAGGCGCGGGATATACAAAGATATGTCGTACCTCGATGAGACGAGGGTCATGCTGACATATGAACTGCCGCTCAATGAAATAATATACGACTTCTTCGATGCGCTGAAATCAAGGACCAGGGGCTATGCATCACTGGATTACGAGCTTATGGGGTATAAGGAATCCGAGCTTGTAAAGCTCGATATCATGCTTAACAACGAGATCGTGGATGCGCTTTCCTTCATCGTTCATACTGAAAAAGCATATACGAGGGCCAGGAAAATAGCCGAGAAGCTCAAGGATGCGATTCCGAGACAGCAGTTCGAAATTCCCATCCAGGCGTGCATCGGAGGCAAGATAATAGCAAGGGAGACCGTCAAGGCATACAGGAAGGATGTTCTGGCCAAGTGCTACGGCGGCGACATCACCAGAAAGAAAAAGCTTCTTGAAAAGCAGAAGGAAGGCAAGAAGCGCATGAGGCAGGTAGGCAGCGTCGAGGTGCCGCAGGAAGCTTTCATGAGCGTGCTGAAGCTGGACGAGTAGAGTGCCGGTTGGGAAAAGTGACTTTCAAACGATCGTTGCCGACCCTGAATGCACCCGGTCCGGATGGTTGCTGACCTATTAGATAAACCTTCGGGGAGATTTTATGGATAACGGTATCGGTTTATATATCCACATACCTTTTTGCAAAAAGAAATGCTACTACTGTGATTTCAATTCTTATCCCGGCATGGATCACCTTGCCGGTTCTTATTTTAATGCGCTGAAAACCGAGATGGGCGTCATGTCGGAGGGGCTAAAAGGCCGAACCGTCAAAACAATTTTTATAGGCGGCGGGACCCCTTCGCTTATCGATCCCGGGTATATAAGCAGATTGCTTGAAGACTGCGGCAGGTTTTTCAGCATTAGCCCCGACGCGGAAATAAGCATGGAGTGCAATCCGGGGACTCTTACTTTTGAAAACCTCAGGATCTACAGGCAGGCCGGTATCAACAGGCTCAGCATAGGGCTTCAGGCCTGGCAGGACAGGCTTCTCGAAAGCCTCGGGAGGATACACAAAAGGCGGCAGTTCACAGATAATCTGGAGGCTGCTTACAAGGCAGGTTTTACAAATGTCAACGCCGACCTGATTTTCGGACTGCCGGGGCAGACCTTTGAGGACTGGGCTGAGACTCTTGAGGAGGTAACGTCGCCTTTCGCCGGGAATCGCCTTACGCATCTTTCCTGTTACAGCCTTCAGATAGAGGAAGGCACGGTATTCGGCGATAAGTATGAAGCAGGTGCGCTGATCCCGGCAGAAGACGAGCTGGACAGGAAAATGTACGGATATGCGGTAGAATTCCTTGCAGAAAAGGGATACCGGCATTATGAGATCTCAAATTTCGCACTGCCAGGATATGAATGCAGGCATAACCTCATTTACTGGAGGGCTGAGGAGTATGCCGGCTTCGGCGCCGGAGCCCACTCCTATCTGAACGGAAGGCGGTTTGGCAATACTGCGGGAATCGAGGAGTATATAAGCGCTGTGAAGCGGTTCGAAAAGAAAACCTGCGGCAGCGGCGATAATGGAAGCTGCGGAAATGGGGAAGGCAATAATCATATCGATAGATTGATCAATACTGAACTCCATGAGGACATACAGCATATCGGACGGCGGGAATCCATGTCAGAATTTATGATACTTGGATTGAGGCTGATCAAAGGCGTTTCATCGGAGGAGTTCAGGCTGAGATACGGAGCAGAGCTGCAGGAGGTCTACGGAGATAAACTGCGGAGTCTTGTAAACATGGGCTGGCTGGTCAGAGATGCCGGAAACAACGCCTTGCAGCGCGATGTACATTACCGTTTGAGCGCGCTTGGACTGGATCTTGCGAATAAGGTTTTTGTTGAATTCATATAGTAAAATAATACTTAAAATCATCTTGACAAAAAATTTACCAGGTGGTATTTTTAAAATATGTTAGCACTCGTTGAGAAAGAGTGCTAACAAATCGCAAAAAACATCGTATATGATATATGAATCGCAACAGTGGTCTTCTAAGGAGGGGTGTATGAGATGATAATGGACGAGAGAAAAAAGAGGATCCTTCAGGCCATCATCGATGATTACATCGATACGGCCGAACCTATAGGATCCAGGACGATCGCCAGAAAACACGAACTGGGGCTGAGCTCCGCTACTATCCGGAATGAGATGGCAGATCTAGAAGAAATGGGCTACCTCGCGCAGCCTCATACCTCCGCGGGCAGGGTTCCGTCAGACAAGGGCTACAGGCTTTATGTCGATGAACTCATGCAGGTGCGTGAGCTTGAGCTTGAAGAAATAGAAAAAATCAGATCCGCGATGGAAATGCATATAAATGAACTGAGCCAGATGATCAGACAGGCCTCGGCGGTGCTGTCGCGCTTTACGAAGTACACATCCATGGTTATCACTCCGCAGATGAAGACCAGCGCCATCAAGGCGATACAGGTCGTACCGATAGAAAGCGGCAAAGCCATGGTCATTTTAGTGACAAATGCCGGTATCGTACGCAATATTCTGGTTAAAATATCTGAGAATGTTGCCCCTGACGTTCTGATCACGGTATCGAACGCATTGAACAACAGGCTGGCGGGTTTGACGATTGAACAGGTAGATATTCGCCTCATAAGGGAACTGGAGAAAGAGCTCGGAATGCCGGGCGACTTGCTGCTGCCGATATTGAGCGGCGCGGCGGACTGCATTAACCAGATAGACAACCCCGAGGTTTATGTGGAGGGGACGACGAATATTTTCAACCACCCCGAATTCCGTGATATGGTCAAGGCCAGGGATTTCATGAACCTGCTCGATGAAAGGGCGGGAATATGCAGAGTACTGTTTGATACGGTGAATTCCGAAGGAATAAGTGTACGTATTGGTTCGGAGAACGATCTTTCCGGTATCCGTAATTGCAGCCTGATCACAACAGGTTATAACATAGCGGATACCTTTACGGGAACGATCGGGATAATAGGTCCGACGCGCATGGAGTATCCCAGGGTTATTTCATCGTTGAGATATATAAGAAAACTGATGGGAGAAGAAATTGACAGACTGCTGGGTAATGAGCGTCCAGGCGACGGGTGACAGCACGCGAATAATAAATTCTGTTCAAAGGATGAGAGGTAGCTATGAATGACAAAAAGCACAGGCAGGAAGACGTCTGTGAAGCTGAAAGTGCAGAAAGGGTAACTTCGGTATCGAATGTTGACGAAGAGGCTGCCGGTAACCCGGCTTCAGATAGTAAAAAGTTCGATCCCAATGGAAACAAGGCGGATAATGGGACTGAAGATACCGAAAAAGATGTTGTATTGCTTAAAGAGGAATTGAAAAACGCCAAAAACGAGCTCGAGAAAAATGGGAAGCAGTGTGCCGATTATCTTGACAGGCTCCAGAGGATGGCTGCCGAATTTGACAATTTTAAAAAGAGGTCCGCCAAGGAAAAGGAATCCCTGTATATTGACGCTGTCAGTGATGTTACGGGCGCTTTCATTCCGGTTATGGATAACGTGGAAAGGGCGCTGAAAGCCATTTCTGCCGATGAATCCGCGCAAACGTTGAAGAACGGCGTCGAGATGGTCTTCAAACAGTTCGGCGATGTACTGAAAAACCTTGGCGTCGAGGAGATTAAGGCTGTCGGCGAGCAATTTGATCCGATGCGGCACAATGCCGTGATGCATGCGGAGGACGGATCGCTGGGGCACAATATTGTCATTGAAGAGTTCCAGAAGGGATACATTTACAAGGATAAGGTCATTCGTTACAGTATGGTAAAAGTGGCAAACTGATGCCATTACAATATAAAAGTAAAATAGCAGGAGGTAAATTATGGCAAAAGTAATAGGGATAGATTTAGGTACGACAAATTCATGCGTAGCCGTTATGGAAGGCGGAGAACCGGTAGTTATAGCTAATCCGGAGGGCAACAGGACAACTCCGTCCGTAGTGGCATTTTCCAAGACAGGAGAGAGACTTGTAGGCCAGGTCGCTAAAAGGCAGTCTATCACCAATCCTGAAAGGACCGTCATATCCATAAAGAGAGATATGGGTACCGACAGAAAGGTAAAAATAGATGACAAGAGCTACACTCCGCCGGAAATCTCAGCAATGATACTCCAGAAACTGAAGGCCGACGCAGAGGCATATCTGGGTGAAACCATTTCCCAGGCTGTCATAACCGTGCCGGCATATTTCAGCGACTCTCAGAGGCAGGCCACAAAGGATGCGGGTAAGATCGCCGGGATCGAGGTACTGAGGATAATTAACGAACCTACGGCAGCCGCGCTTGCATATGGACTCGACAAGGAGCACGACCAGAAGATAATGGTCTACGACCTTGGCGGCGGTACGTTCGATGTTTCCATACTTGAAATAGGCGACGGAGTTTTCGAAGTACTGGCGACCAATGGTAACACCAGGCTCGGAGGCGATGATTTCGACCAGAGGGTCATGGATTATCTCGTCGATTCATTCAAACGTGAAAATGGAATAGATCTCAAAAATGACAAGATGGCTATGCAGCGCCTGAAGGAAGCGGCCGAAAAAGCCAAGATAGAGCTTTCCGGCGTTACGACTTCCAATATCAATCTGCCTTTCATAACCGCAGACGCATCGGGCCCAAAGCATCTTGACATTACGCTCACCAGAGCCAAATTCGACGAACTGACGGCGGATCTGGTCGAAAAGACTATGGCGCCTACCAGGCAGGCTATGCAGGACGCAAGCCTGACTCCTGAAAAAATTGACAAGGTCCTGCTGGTCGGCGGTTCTACAAGGATCCCGGCAGTTCAGGAAGCAGTAAAGAAATTTATCGGCAAGGATCCCTTCAAGGGCATCAACCCCGACGAATGCGTCGCAGTAGGCGCGGCAATTCAGGCAGGCGTTCTGACCGGCGAGGTAAAGGACCTGCTGCTGCTCGACGTCACTCCGCTTTCACTCGGTATCGAAACTCTCGGCGGTGTATTCACCAAGCTGATCGATAGAAATACGACGATCCCGTCCAAGAAGAGCCAGATATTCTCCACCGCGGCGGACGGACAGACAAGCGTCGAAGTCCATGTACTCCAGGGCGAAAGAGAAATGGCGCAGTACAACAAGACGCTCGGAAGATTCCAGCTTACCGGCATTCCTCCGGCGCCGAGGGGCGTACCGCAGATAGAAGTCACCTTCGATATCGACGCAAACGGTATTGTACATGTTTCCGCAAAGGATCTAGGCACGGGCAACGAGCAGAAGGTCACTATCACGGCATCGAGCAACCTTTCAGACGCGGATATCGACAAGGCAGTCAAGGAAGCTGAGAAATTCGCATCGGACGACAAGAAGCGCAAGGAAGAGATCGAAGTAAGGAACAACGCGGATTCCATGGTATACCAATCCGAGAAGACCGTCAAGGATCTCGGGGATAAGCTCGGAAGCGATGATAAGGCGAAGATCGGGAAGGAAATAGAAAATGTGAAGGAAGCGCTGAAAGGCACTGATACCGAGAGGATAAAGTCCGCTACGGAAGCTTTGACGCAGGCGTTCTATGATATTTCCTCCAAGATATACCAGCAGAATCCCGGCGCACAAGGCGGACCCAATCCGGGAGCCGGCTTCAACGGCGGACCGAACCCGGGCGAAGGCTTCGGAGGCGGAGCGGATCAGGGAGGCGCAGGACAGGGCAACGTTTACGATGCCGATTACAAAGTAGTTGACGACGATAACAATAACAATAAATAATAAAGGATTGCACGAAACGTACCGAAAAAGATATAATAACGGAGTTGAGATGTCTCGACTCCGTTGAAACGCCGCTAATGTAAGAGAATTGAGGCGTTATAAGCCGAGGCTGTTAAAGGTCGGCTAAAATATTACTTCCGATTTTTTCAGGGGAATTGAGCGGGTTGGTCGCAAGCTTCGCTTGCTGCTCGCCCCTGCAGCCAGGTTAGCGAAGTTCCCCGGAAAAATCTAGCGGAAGTCATATTTTAACGATCCACATAGCTTTGGCTTAATATCTGTTAGAGGCTTTTAATTTATGTTATGAATGGAGATGTGTAGGTTTGCCGCAGCCCAAGAGAGATTATTACGAAGTACTCGAATTAGGCAAGGATGCGTCCGATGCTGATATAAAAAAGGCTTATAGAAAGCTGGCAAAGCAGTATCATCCCGACATGAACCCGGGCGATAAGTCTGCAGAAGAAAAATTCAAGGAAGTCAACGAAGCTTACGAAGTCCTGAGCGATTCACAGAAAAAGTCCAGGTACGACCAGTTCGGACATGCGGGCGTTGACCCTAACAGCTTCGGAGGGGCGGGAGCCGGCTTCGGGGATTTTGATTTTGGTGGTATCGGCGACATATTTGAATCTTTCTTTGGCGGCGGGGGCTTCGGACGTTCCTCCAGAAGCCGGTCAGGCCCTCAGAAGGGCGTCGATCTCAAGTATTCGACGGAGATTTCCTTTGAGGAAGCTGCATTTGGCATCGAAAGAGAAATCAATATAAACAGGAACGAAAATTGCACAACGTGCGGCGGCTCGGGTGCAAAACCCGGAACGACGCCCGTTACCTGCAAAAACTGCAATGGCACGGGACAGGTGCAATACAGGCAAAGCACTCCATTCGGGCAGTTCGTGAATGTCAAGACCTGCGACGTGTGCAGGGGTGAGGGAAAGATCATCAAGGAACCATGCCCGGCATGCGGCGGTAAGGGCAAGAACAGGAAAGCCGTGAAAATAAAGCTGAATATACCGGCGGGCATTGACGATGGGCAGACCATCTCGCTGAGAGGCGAAGGTGATCCCGGCGCAAAGGGAGGTCCAGCCGGCGACCTGTTCGTTACGGTCAATGTCAGGGCGCATGCGTTATTCAAGAGGCAGGGCAACGACGTCGTATGCGAAGTGCCTGTCACGTTTGTACAGGCGGCACTGGGAGCCGATCTTGAGGTGCCGACGCTGGATGGCAAGGTTAAGTACAGCATGCCGGAGGGAACACAGACTGGGACTATTTTCAGGCTGAAAGGCAAAGGGATACCGTACCTCAGGGGCAACGGCAGAGGAGACCAGTATATCAAGGTCGAGATCGACGTACCCAAAAAGCTCAATGAGAAGCAGAAGGCTGCTCTGAAACAATTTGCCGAGATAAGCGGAGACGAGGTGCATGAACAGCGGAAGACCTTTTTCGATAAGATGAAGGATGCACTCGGTATGTAGGGAAAATACGATATAAAGGAAAACAATGCTATGAAATGGACCGAAGTAAGGATTAAAACCACGGAAGAAGCCAGTGATGCGGTGTCGGAAATGCTGACCTCCATTGGAGCCGGCGGTGTTGTCATAGAAGACCCCAATGAAATAAGAAGGCAGATAGAAAGCCCGGACTCTCTGGATTATGCCGATCAGGAGTTTATGGATTCACTGGGAACGGATGTTACCGTTAAGGCATATTTCAACCAGGAATCTACGCCTGATGAGCTTTCGGCGCTTATTCAGGAAAAGCTGAAGTTCATTTCGCAATTTCTTGACGTAGGCCAGGGTTATGCGGGTTATTCGCTGGTCGACGATGAAGATTGGTCTACAGCATGGAAGAAATTTTACAAGCCGTTCCACATTTCAGAAAGCGTTGTGATAAAGCCAAGCTGGGAAGACTATGCCAAAAAGGACGGAGAAATAGTTATCGAGCTTGATCCCGGCATGGCCTTCGGTACCGGTACCCACGAGACGACGAGATTATGCTCGCAGCTTCTGGAGAAACATGTCAGGAAGGGCGATACAGTCATCGATGTAGGCTGCGGTACTGGCATACTTTCAATAATAGCCGTGAAACTGGGCGCCGTAAAAGCAACAGCAATAGATATCGACGATGTCGCAGCGAGGGTATCCCGCGAAAACTGCGCGATCAATGGAGTTTTAGAAAGCATTGACGTCCACAAGGGCGTTCTTGCTGATCTTGAACCTTTTAAAGCCGATATAGTGGTAGCGAATATAATAGCCGATGTGGTCATCAAACTTGCAGAGCCTATGCCGCAATATTTGAAAAAGGACGGTATCCTGCTTACTTCCGGCATTATAAGGGAAAGGCGCGAAGATGTCGTAAAAGCTTATACCGGCTTGGGCTTCGAGGTCATAAGTATTGATGAAATGGGCGAATGGGTGGCGATCGTTTTCAGATGTCCAGATTCTTTATAAGTGAAAGTTCAGTCGATCTAAAAAACGGCACCGTTACGATAACAGGCGAAGATGTAAAACACATCGGCAGCGTACTCAGGGCTGTGCCAGGCGATCCGCTGGAGTTGTCCGACGGCGCCGGCACGGATTATGCCGCAGTTGTCGATCAGATAACAAAGGACAGTATTTTGGCAAGGATCACGGGCAGCAGGCCGAACAGGACGGAACCGCCGATAGATGTCACGCTGTTTCAGGGGATACCGAAAGCGGATAAGATGGACTATATCATACAAAAGTGCATAGAAATCGGAGTGAATCGTATCGTACCGGTCATGACGGCGAGAACTGTCGTAAGGTTCGCAAATAAAAAGGATGCTGATTCGAAGGTTACGCGTTGGAGGCGTATTGCGCTTGAGGCTGCAAAACAGTGCGACCGTGGAATTATTCCCGAAATCGGCGATCCTATCGATTTCGATGCAGCGGTAAAGCAGGCCGCTGGCTTTGATCTCAAGCTTCTCCCGTATGAGGAGGAGAGCTGGGGCAGCCTGCGGAGGCAGCTGAAGGATTTTTCCGCCGGTCATGCGGCGCCGCCGGGAAATAACGAAGCGGGCGCTTGCCACAAAAGCACCATCGCCGTATTTATAGGACCTGAAGGCGGTTTTTCACCGGCTGAAGCGGAAAAAGCGGTGCAGGGCGGTTTGACTTCGGTCACGCTCGGCCCCAGGATATTGCGGACCGAGACGGCAGGATTGGCTGCAGCAGCGATAATTATGTATGAGCTCGGTGATATGGGTATGGACAGGCAGGCACAGCAAGCTGGAATATAAAATCAGACCATGGCGAAAATCAGAGTAATAGCGAGATAAACCTTAATAATTTATAAAAATTCGAAAATCAGCCTTTTATTTGGCGGCAATTGTGTTATAATACCAATAAGTATTGCAGGTAAAAAGAGGTATGTATGATAAAAA
Organism: Bacillota bacterium; assembly: GCA_023411715.1. Lineage (GTDB taxonomy): Bacteria > Bacillota > Clostridia > Acetivibrionales > DTU013 > JAEYOM01. Next base: position 36,012 of record JAEYOM010000040.1, read on the forward strand.
GCATGACCGGTTTCGGTCGGGGAGAGATTTCGAAGGACGGCAAGGAATTCACAGTTGAAATAAAGACAGTAAATCACCGGTATTCCGATGTATTCATAAAAATGCCGCGGCAGATTAGTTTTCTGGAGGATAAGGTAAGAGAACTGGTGGGAAAGACAATATCCCGAGGCAAAATAGATGTGTTCGTCACATATTATAACTATAGCGAAGATTCAAAGCATGTAGCGTTTGACGAACCCTTATCCAAGGCTTATATCTCAGCAGCCGAAGCATTAAGGGATAAATATGGGCTTACGGATGACATAACGGTTTCGCTGATCTCAAAATTTCCCGATGTGCTTAAGGTAGAGCAGGCGGAAGAGGATGAAGAGCTTTTGTGGTCGCTGCTGAGAGAAGCAGCTGAAAAGGCGCTCGATGCTTTGATAAGGATGAGGGCGGTCGAGGGCGAAGGCCTGAAGAACGTCCTGCTGGAAAGGGCCGACTACATCGAAGGCATAATAGGCGAGATCGAAAAAAAGGCTCCCGAGGTACCCAGGGATTATAAGCTGAAATTGACCGCGCGTATAAAGGATCTGCTTGACCAGCAGGTAATAGACGAAAACAGGATAGCTACCGAAGTTGCGATATTTGCTGACAGATGCAGCATCGACGAAGAGCTTGTAAGGCTTGCGAGCCATATTTCTCAGATGAGGGAAGCCTTTACGCTGAGCATACCCATAGGGCGCAAGCTGGATTTCCTGGTACAGGAAATGAACAGGGAAATCAACACTATCGGCTCGAAGGCCAACGATCTGGCAATTACAAAAAACGTTGTAGAAATCAAGAGCGAGATTGAAAAAATCAGGGAACAGATTCAGAATATTGAGTGATTGAAAAGGGAATAATGCAATCCCGTGGAAGAAGGAGGACGACCCATGAAACTGATTAACATCGGCTTTGGCAATATAGTTTCGGCAAACAGGCTTATCGCTATTGTCAGCCCCGAATCAGCCCCTATCAAAAGGATCATCCAGGAAGCAAGGGACAGGGGGATGCTGATCGATGCTACTTACGGCAGAAGGACCAGAGCCGTTATCATTACGGACAGCGATCACATAATTCTGTCGGCAGTGCAGCCCGAGACAGTTGCGCACAGGCTGAATGCCAAGGATTCGGAATTAGTTGACGATACTCAGGACATAGAGGAAGAATAATAACTTTTTGGAGGGATTTAAATGGCATTAGAAAATAGTATCTCCATGATATATCCGCCGATCAGCAATTTGCTCAACAAGGTGGACAGCAGGTATACACTCGTTGTTGAGACCGCAAAGAGGGCAAGACAGATAGTCGACGGCGCTCACAAGCTAACGAGGTGCGCATCTGAAAAGCCTGTTACTGTGGCATTGAACGAAATCAACGAGGATAAGATAACATATATAAGGACAAAGAGCGGCATCAAGTAAGAAATGAGTTGTCATCAGGCATATTTTTATTGATTTGATGGAATTTATCCGATTCACGGATCTCATGGGTTAAGGTAGCTGACAATTATGCCTTAGCCTTTTTCAATGGAACATAAGGTAGATTATATGCTGGCGCAATAATCAATAGACTGCTGCGCGGCATATATATGTTTTCGCATAGCGAAAACGTTACATTAATGAAACATTTTGAATTCTGCAAAATATGTTAGGTAGATTATGTGCTGGCCCAATAATCTGGGAAAGGAGGGCGAAATCATGCAGCTTAAGGGAAAGAATGTGGTAGTTGGCGTATGCGGAGGCATTGCGGCATACAAGGTGGTCGAAGTCGTCAGCAGGCTCAAAAAGCTTGGCGCCGATGTGGATGTGATAATGACCGCCAATGCGCAGAAATTCGTAACGCCGCTTACGTTCCGTTCATTGTCTCACAGGCCGGTAGTGACCGATATGTTCGAAGAACCTGCACAATGGGACATCAGGCATGTTTCGCTCGCGCAGAAAGCGGACCTGTTTCTGATAGCGCCCGCAACCGCAAATATTATCGGCAAACTCGCGAGCGGTATTGCCGACGATATGCTGTCGACCACGATCATGGCTACAAAAGTGCCCGTACTTATCGTGCCTGCAATGAACTTCAACATGTATGCCAACCCTATTGTACAGGAAAATATCGAGAAACTGAAGAAACTGGGTTATCGGTTTATGGAACCCGGTACCGGACCAATGGCTGAAGAAGGTCTGTCGGGAAAAGGAAGGCTGCCGGAACCGGCTGCTATCGTCGAAGAGGCCGTTTCGATACTGAAGCCGAACCGCGACCTGGAAGGCGTCAGGATACTGATAACCGCAGGGCCTACCCGGGAAGCGATCGACCCCGTACGTTACATATCCAACCATTCTTCGGGAAAGATGGGTTATGCGGTTGCAAAGGCGGCTGTTGAGAGGGGTGCGGAAGTGGTATTGGTATCGGGCCCCGTATCGCTGGAGCAGCCGGACGGCGTTAAATTCGTCCCTGTCATCAGCGCGGAAGATATGTATCACGCGGTGATGGAACGTTTCGAGATTTGCGACGCGGTCATAGGGGCGGCGGCCGTTGCTGATTACAGGGCAGCTGAGATATCGAAGCTCAAGCTCAAGAAAAATGATGATGATATGACTCTACGCCTTGAAAAAAATACAGATATAATGAAGGAATTGGGCAAAATTAAAGGCGGCAGGATATTGGCGGGCTTTTGCGCCGAGACCGATCATTTGCTCGAAAACGCCGCTAAAAAGATTAAGACGAAAAATCTCGACCTGATAGTCGCAAATGACGTTACAATGGAAGGGGCAGGCTTCGGCACTGATACGAATATAATCAAGATCATGAGGCGCGACGGGTCAGTTGAGGATCTGCCGCTGATGAGCAAGCTTTCTGCCGCGCACAGGATACTGGACGAGATTGCGGCGCTGGTCCGGCAGAAAAGGCAATAGCTGTAAAAAAAGCAATAGCGGTAATAACGTAATATCGGTAAAAACGAAAATAACGGTAATAGCAGTAATAGCAGCAATAGCAGCAATAGCAGCGATAACGGACGTTTGGGTACTTAGGTAGTAATATTTTGATTAATCATATAACTGATGATTTATGGAGGTTTATCAATGTTAACAGAGAAGTCAATGGATAAGATCGTTGCACTAGCAAAAAACAGAGGTTTTGTTTTTCCAGGCTCGGATATCTACGGCGGCCTTGCCAATGCCTGGGATTACGGTCCGTTGGGAGTAGAGCTCAAGAATAATGTCAAGAGGGCCTGGTGGAGGAAGTTTGTCCAGGAAAGCCCTTATAATGTCGGACTGGACTGTGCGATCCTCATGAACCCGCAGGTTTGGGTGGCGTCAGGACATGTGGGCGGCTTCAGCGATCCCCTTATTGACTGTAAGGACTGCAAGACCAGACACAGGGCCGATAAGCTCATAGACGACTGGAACGTGGAAAACGGGATCAATATTTCCGTAGACGGTTGGAAAAACGAGCAGCTTCTGGACTATATAAAGGAAAAAGGCGTCAAGTGTCCGAACTGCGGTTCAGGTAACTTTACCGACATACGTAAATTCAACCTCATGTATAAAACATATCAGGGCGTAACCGAGGACTCAAAAGCCGAGATATACTTAAGACCTGAAACGGCACAGGGCATTTTCGTAAACTTCAAGAATGTACAGAGATCGACGAGGAAGAAGATACCCTTTGGTATAGGCCAGATCGGAAAATCCTTCAGAAACGAGATCACGCCGGGCAATTTCATATTCAGGATCCGCGAATTTGAACAGATGGAGCTCGAATTCTTCTGCGAACCAGGCAGGGACCTCGAATGGTTTACATATTGGAAGGACTTCTGTTACAATTGGCTGCAGAATTTCGGACTCAACAAGGATAACCTGAGGCTCAGGGATCATGCCAAGGAGGAGCTTTCCTTCTACAGCAGGGCTACGACCGACATCGAGTTCAAATTCCCGTTCGGCTGGGGCGAGCTTTGGGGCATAGCGGACAGGACCGATTACGATCTGAAGCAGCATATGGAGTATTCGAAGGAGGATTTGTCGTACTTCGATCCCGTAACCAATGAAAAGTATGTTCCGTATTGCATTGAACCTTCTCTCGGAGCGGACAGGGTGACGCTGGCGTTCCTATGCGACGCTTACGATGAAGAAGAGGTGGCTGAGGGCGACATAAGGACGGTGCTGCATCTGCATCCGGCCATAGCGCCGATCAAGATAGGCGTGCTGCCGCTTTCAAAGAAGCTTGGCGACGATACTTACAAGGTATATGAGCAGCTTGCCAAAAAGTATGTCTGCGAATATGATGAGACGGGCAGCATAGGAAAGCGATACAGGAGACAGGATGAAATAGGTACGCCATGCTGCATCACATTCGACTTTGATTCGCTGAACGACGCGAGCGTAACGATCCGCGACAGGGATACGATGACCCAGGAGAGGATACGTATCGAGGAACTCGACGCTTACTTCAAAAAGAAATTCGATTATTGAGAATACTTGCAGCAGTATGAAGCAGGAGGTGTTTTTCCTGCTTCTTTTATTTTTATGGGTTTAACCGTCCTGGAACATTAATCATTAATTACCGTCCAATAATTATGGAGGAGATGATTATAATTTGAATAAAATAAAATATGGTCATATGGGGATGTTTGGCATATTGATATCAGTAATGACTATTTTATTGACATTTACTTCATATGGTGGCAATAAGAATTCAAAACTTCAAAGCAGCGTTTCATCTGCATCTGCAATAGAACAATCGAATCAAGCTACCGCAGAGGATTCATATGATATCAATATAAAAATCAGCTACAAAGTAACTCTTGACGAAAAAATAAAAGAAATCAATCCTAATATTATCAGGGCAACAAGACAAGCTATTTTTGACAACGACTGCAGCAATGCAAAGTTTTTCCATTACAATGGGTATGTAATAGACAACGATATCTACATTTTTGAAGTTAATGAGACAGGTAAATATACATGGCAAGTGAAGTTTTGGGAAAAACTCAAAAATTCTGAAACATACAATAAAAGCGGGTATTGTTCTGCAACTGTAGAGAAAACAAGTTCCGGAAGTTATAAAGGGTATATTATAAATCCAGGAGGACCTGCGATCAGAGGCGATGAAACTTACTAGGAATCTATTAGCTTTCATATCGTTTACAAGTTGCTGAAAAGCCTGTCCGTCTATTATGTCGGACAGGCTTTTATTAATGAAAGATAGCGAAGTCTTGTTTAAAAATCGCAGGGGCTCGATGCACATGCGATTTTATTGTGTGAAGAATCGACATAATACATGGACAGTCTTTTCTACTCTGAGGGCGACTTCAGCTTATTTACCGAAACAAAAGAACAGTCCCTCCGTTTCTGGCGGTTTCAGCTCATTAACGAAACAAAAGAACCGTCCCTCCGTTTCTGGCGGTTTCAGCTCATTAACGAAATAAAAGAACCGTCCCTCCGTTTCCCTCCGTTTCACCTCTTTTTCAAAAGCGTATAATATCGTTGTTTAAATATTATTATAATGGGGAAGAAGTATATGTTCACAGCAATAATTTTCATCAATAACAATATATTCTGATATTTAGAATATACGATTTTATTTTGTTAAATAGTTGACAATAAAATGGTCGTTTGAGAAAATATTATTGATAAAATGTAATGCGGGAGAAGATTATGGATACGAAAATCGTAATAGTAGGGGCTGGATATGCAGGCGTTTTAACAGCGAAAAAGCTGGCTAAAAGATTGGCAAAAAACAATGAAGTAAAAATCACAATAATCGATAAAAATCCCTTTCATACGATGCTCACGGAACTTCATGAAGTTGCGGCGAGCCGAGTTGACGAGGACAGTATAAAGATTAGCCTTAAGCGCGTATTTGCCGGCAGAAGGGTGGATGTTAAGCAGGATATTGTTGATTCAATCGACTTTGAGAAGAAGCAGGTCATTGGTAAAAACGAACAATATGCTTACGATTACCTGGTAATGGCCGCAGGATCAAAACCGACTTATTTCGGAGTTCCCGGAGCCCGGGAGAATGCGTTCAAGCTCTGGTCGTACGAGGATGCCGTTATTTTGAGAGATCATATACACGAAGTTTTCAGGAAGGCGGCGATCGAGACCGTTCCGGCCGAAAGGAAGAGACTGCTGACATTCCATGTAGTAGGAGCAGGCTTTACCGGAGTGGAGCTGGTAGGTGAGATAGCCGAATATGTTCCTATCCTTTGCGATAAATACGAGATCGACCCGGGGCTGGTTTCGATTTCCGATGTTGATGTGTTGCCGCGTACAGTTCCCGTATTGCCCGAAAAGCTTTCGGCAAAGGTTGAACGCCGCCTTAATAAGATGGGAGTGCGCGTATTGCTAAATACGGGAGTAGTCAATATAGGCAGCGACTTTATCGAATTCAAGAGGAATGATGTGGTGACGAGGGAGACCTCGGGCACGATAGTCTGGGCGGCCGGTATCGAAGCCTCCGACATTACGGCAAAGGCTGCAAAGGAGCTGCAATCCGCAAACCGCGGCAGGATAATGCTAGACAAATACCTGCGTTCACTTGACAACGATCAAGTTTTCGTGGCAGGCGATAATATGCTCTATACGCCGGAAGGCGAGAAGATGCCTGTCCCGCAGGTCGTTGAAAACTGCGAACAGAGCGCCGATACCGTCGCGCACAATATCGCCTGCGCTGTCACCGGCAAGGGTGAGGCGGAAGAATACAAGCCTTCGTTCCATGGAGTCATGGTAAGCATAGGCGGACGTTACGGCGTAGCGCACGTAGGCACGCCCAACAGGAAGTTCAGTATGCCGTCCTTCCTGGCAATGTTTATAAAGCATTTCATCAATATTGTCTATTATATACAGGTGCTTGGCTGGAACAAGGTGTTCAGCTATATGAAGCATGAATTTTTTACCGTAAGGAACAGAAGGAGCTTCGTTGGCGGACATTTGTCCAACAGGACGCCGAGTTTTCTTCTGATGCCTCTCAGAGTCTGGCTCGGATTGGTATGGTTGTTTGAAGGAATCATGAAGATCGTGGAAGGTTGGTTTGTATCGCCCAAGCTTACAGGCTTCTTCAGCGGGGCGAGGGGCTGGTACCAGAATATACTGAACGGCGCTGCAGGCGGCGGTGCTACTGACGGCACAAGTTCTGCTACTACGACCGCTGCCCATACTGCCGGAACGGTCATAAAGCTTGCGGCTGACGCAGTAAGCTCGGCTACAGGCACCGCGGACGCTGCAGCCGGCGCTGCTGCAAGTGTTGGTACAACTATATTGAACTTCAACTTCCTGGGCCTTCTCCGCGTTATCTTCGTAAGCGGCAAGCCCTTGGCAAGTTCTAAGATTAGTGATTACGCGTTCATGCTTGACGTACCGTTTGTAAACTCGATAGTAAATTTCATTCTTCAATATAACGGATTGCAGATGTTCATGCAGATAGCGATAGTTATAGCCGAGATACTGATAGGACTTGCGCTTATCGGCGGTCTCTTCACCACGCCGGCCGCAGCTGCATCGCTGATACTGCAGGCTATGTTCGTGACTACGACAGGCTTGTATCTGTCGAGCTTCTGGATGATCTTCGCCGGAATTGCAACGCTGATAGCGGCTGGAAGGATACTCGGACTTGATTACTATGTGATGCCTGTACTGAAGGAAAAGTGGAAACATGTCAAATGGGCCAGAAAGTGGTATTTGTATAATGACTGATACTGCCGCCGAAAAAGGAGCGCAAATTTCATACCTGACTTTCGACGAAGCATTTGTCCTGGCAAAGGAAGAGGTCGACCGTATATTAACGGCATCCCCCTATATAGTTCGCAGATTTACGAAACATCTGGCCGGATCAAAAGGCAAGTTCATCAGGGCAATGTCATTGCTGACCTGCGCCATGGATGGCGAAAACCGTATAAAGCCGGATGCCGTAAAACTGGCTGCGGCAATAGAGGTATTGCATCTTGCCACGCTGGTGCACGATGATGTTATAGACGACGCAGACATTCGCAGGGGCATACCTACATTGAATAAGAAGCACGATAACAGGATTGCGGTAATATGCGGGGATTATCTCCTCTGTGCTTCTCTGAAGCTTGCTTCCTCCGTTTCAAACAGGCGGGATTACCTGGATATTGATATGCCCTATTATATGACCAGAATCTGTACCGGCGAGTTGAACGAACAGCTCAATAACGGGAATTTCAGCCTTACGGTTTATCAGTATTTTAAAATCATTGAAGGCAAGACTGCGGCGTTGTTTGAAGCATCATTCCATGCAGGCGCGTATATGGCCGGCTGCAATACCGAAGAATTAAACCTTTATAAGCGGATGGGACGGCACCTTGGCATGATATTCCAACTCATCGACGACTGTATGGATTTCGAGGCGGACGAAAAAGTTGCAATGAAACCCGTGCAGTCCGATTTCGGGAAAAATGTAATAACGCTGCCCATAATCCACTCGTTCCAGAAAATAATAGGCTTGAAGGACAGGGCGAAAAAAAGGGAAGTAACACAGGAAGAACTGAACGATGCCGTTTTGAAGTCGGAAGGCTTGAATTATACAAGGTCGATAGCAAAAAAGTACTACGATAAATATCTTGTGAGCCTTGAAAGACTAAATATAACGGAAGTAAAGAAGGGCGGGCTGGAGGCAATACTTAACAGGGCATACAGAGTTTTTTAGACTGATGTTTCTTGCGTTTAGCTGCTGTTGTTTGTTAAATACATCATAAATGGCTTTTATGAAGAGGTTGACGTAATGAAACGGTTTTTAGATTATGTGGAGATAAAAACAAAAATAACGAGCCTGTTTGCTTTCCTGATAAGCCTGGCATACCTTTTTTATCGCGGTCAGCGGATCAACTGGCTGAATACGGCTGTTTTCTTTGCTTCGATGTTCATATTCGATCTGACGACTACAGCGATAAACAATTATATCGATACTAAGACTAACGACCAGGTACTCCAGTTCAGGAGAAGGAACGCGCTTGCTATAATATTTTTGCTATTCGGCGTCAGCACAGTTTTGGGCTTGTACCTGGTATACCTGACGGATATAGTGATACTGCTGCTGGGAGGGCTCTGCTTTATGACGGGCGTTCTGTACACATACGGCCCGGTCCCGATTTCACGGCAGCCTCTTGGGGAGATACTTTCCGGCGTTTTCTACGGATTGTTCATACCGTTCATTATGTCATATATCAATATGCCGGAAGGTTCGATCCTCGCACTGGGGCTTGGATGGGACAGGATAAGCCTGGAAATTACGGTTGCACCCGTGCTCGCAGTATTGTTCCTTTCTGTCGCACCCGTATGTACTACGGCAAATATCATGCTTGCCAACAACATCTGCGATGTGGAAAAGGATATCGCTGTCAAACGCTATACGCTGCCCTATTATCTCGGGAAAAAGTCTCTGTATCTGTTTGCGCTACTGTATTACCTCTGTTACGCGGCGGTAATAGCAATGGTGGCACTGAACATGCTTTCGCCGTTATGCCTGTTGACTTTGCTCACGCTGTGGCCCGTTCAGAAAAATATTAATATATTTTTCGGGCGGCAGGAGAAGGCTGTTACATTTATAACTGCCATAAAAAATTATGTATTGATAATGGGGAGTTTATCGGCATTGATATTCTTCAGCGCCCTGATAAGGCTTTAATATAAAGAAAGTTGGGTTGAAATGAATTCTGCGGGTAAGGAAGGAATGAAGTTTTTCAAAAGGACCGATCTGTTAATCATAGCTGCAATAATTGCGGCCGCGTTATTGATTTGGTTCGTTTACGGCAGGATATTCGGCGGCAGGGCCGCAAAGGCGGAGCTGTATTTTAACAATGAGCTTGTGGAAACGGTCGGGCTTGAGAGCGGTCATGCGAGGACTTTTTCGATACCGAAGAAGCCCAGGGTCGTATTCCAGATCGATAATGACGGATATATAAGCTTTATCGAATCCGACTGCCCGGACAAGATCTGTATAAAGACCGGTAAGCTCCATACTGTCGGGCAAAGCGCAGCCTGCCTCCCGAACGGGGTCGTGCTGAAGATTGTTCCGGCGGACAGGCGCAGCGGTGATGAACCGGACATTATAATAGGCAGTGGGGGAAAGTGATGGAAGACAAGGTAACGATCGGTCAATATGATAAAAATACGGGCGAAACGAAGCGTCTGGTCCTCACGGGACTTATCTTTGCACTTGCTTTGATACTGACGATAATAGAAAACTCGTTTCCGCCGCTTCCGCTTCCGGTACCGGGCGTGAAGTTCGGCTTATCGAATATTGCCGTAATGTATGCTCTGTTTTTCCTGTCAAAAGGTCAGGCATACACGATCGCAGTGCTGAAAGCCGTGTTCGTATTTACTACCCGGGGCCTGATCGCAGCGCTGCTGAGCCTTTGCGGGGGGATACTTTCGCTGACGCTGATGCTGATAGTTTTACTGCTGTTCAAGGGAAAGGTATCCTACCTGGCAATAAGCGTGTCGGGCGCGGTAGCTCACAACATAGGACAGTTTGTAGCCATAACGTTCATATATACGGGTTTTTATCTGCTGGCTTATCTCCCTCTGCTCCTCGTATCCGGGGTCATAGCGGGGATCGTTACGGCTACTTTGCTGAGGTTTATTATTCCGGCCCTTAAAAGGCTAGGTTAATAAAATAAATATATAACGGAGGGTCATTATGAAAAAGGTTATAGCACTAATTATGAGTCTTGCTATGCTGGCTGTTATTTTCAGCGGCTGTGGCAGCGCTGCCGGTACGCCTTCAGGGGAAGCTGCAACTACGGTGTCAGGAGAAGCAACCGCAGCTGCTCCTGCGGAAACTACGGCGGCCGCACCTGCAGCCGGAGATGCTTTGAAGACAGGATTGGCAGTAGTTGCATCTCTTGCAAAGTCAACTGACGCAGGAGACGCGGATGGACTGGCAGAGGCTGATGCGACAGTAGCAGCGGTATTGGTGGACGGCGCCGGCAAAATCGTTAATTGCAAAATCGATGGCGTACAGGCGAAGATCAATTTCTCGAAGGAAGGCAAGATAACGACGCCCAAGGACACAGTGTTCAAATCCAAACAGGAACTCGGAACTGATTACGGAATGGGTAAAAAGTCAGGTATAAAGAAAGAATGGAACGAGCAGGCTGATGCATTCGCAGCATATGTTACAGGCAAGACAGTTGACGAAGTAAAAGGCATAGCTGTCAGCGCTGAAGGCACTGCAACTGCAGCCGATCTTACTTCATCCGTTACCATTCATATTGGCGACTTTGTTGCAGCTATCGAAAAAGCTGTCAACAACGCTCAGGATCTTGGTGCAAAAACAGGCGACAAGCTTGGTCTCGGCATCTCTACGAGCATGGGACAATCGGCAGATTTCACAGCGGATGCCGCAGGTCTGGCTCAGGCATATACATACTACACAGCGTCTACCTTCGGTGCAGATGGAAAGGTTACCAGCTGCGTTATCGACGCAACACAGGGTAATGTCAATTTCGATGCGACTGGTAAGATCACTTCCGATATCAAGGCTGCTGTTCAGACCAAGGACGAAATCAAAGATGCATATGGTATGAAGAAGGCTTCAAAGATCGGCAAGGAATGGTATGAACAGGCCGCGGCATTTGCTCAATATGCTACCGGCAAATCGATTGACGAAATCAAGGGTATCGCTGTTGACAAGGGTGTTGCAACCGCAGCGGACCTCACTTCATCGGTCACCATCCATATCGGTGATTTCCAGACTATTATAGAAAAGGCTTCGGCAAACGCTAAATAGTCAGCAGTGATAATTTATGGTAATATAATTATGAGAGGCAATTATATTGCCTCTCAGTTTTTGTAAAGATAAATACAATGAAAAAGAACTTGGGATCCAGGGTTTTTCACTTGTATTACCTTGATGACTGCTGCAAAAACTAATTTATCCTTAATTTGATTTTAGCAGCATCAAATACAATGAAAAAGGATTTGGGAACCACGAAAAAGGATTTGGGATTCACGGGGTGCGGAATTTGACCAGAAAACTTATTGCTTTTTTTCTAGCGGTACTAATACTGATTAATCTTACTGCATGCGGGACGGCACGGCTTACGCGTTATGAGTCGCAGTTCCTCGGAGTGTTCGATACGATGACGAGCATCGTAGGATATGCTCACAGCAAGGATGAATTCACGAAGTATTCTCAGCTGATCCATGACAAATTATTTGAGTACCACAAGCTTTATGATATATATAACGATTACGAAGGCATGAACAACCTTAAAACGATAAATGACAATGCGGGTAAAGCCCCAGTAAAGGTCGATAAAAGGATAATTGACCTTGCAGAGTTTTCAAAGGATTGGTATGAAAAGACGGACGGCAAGGTGAACATCGCTTTTGGCGCAGTCCTCAGCATATGGCATGATTATCGCGAAAGAGGCATAGACGACCCGGAAAATGCGCAGCTGCCTTCGATGGTAAAGCTGAAGGAAGCTAATAAACACACGAATATAAATAAAGTAGTCGTTAACGAAAAAGATTCCACCATCTATCTCGAGGATCCTGAAATGAGCCTCGATGTCGGCGCCGTCGCCAAAGGTTACGCAACGGAAATGGTCAGCCGCATAGCCGAGGAAAACGGATTCACCTCGGGGCTGATCAGCGTAGGCGGAAATGTCCGCGCACTGGGCAGCAAGGAAGGCAAAGGTCAGCCCTGGAACGTGGGCATTCAGAACCCTGACCTGTCGAGTGAACAAAAGGAGATAAAAATAGTCAATGCAATGGACTCTTCAGTGGTGACGAGCGGGATATACGAGCGCTATTATACAGTCGACGGAAAAAACTATCACCATATAATAGATCCGAACACCCTATTTCCCGCGGTTTACTTCAAATCCGTCACGATCCTTTGCAAGGATTCAGGTATGGCGGACGCGCTGTCGACTTCTGTTTTCAACATGCCGTTCGATAAGGGTCTGGAGTTCATCGAAAGCCAGCCTGATACTGAAGCGATGTGGATACTTAACGATGGAGCTATAAAATACAGTGATCACTTTACAGAATACGAAAAATGATGGGATTAAATCCATATGTATATGGGAAAGCTAAAACGCGTTGTTATGTATGCGAAATTTTATGAAAAATAGATAAATTCAAGTATATTATGTTATAATAATATGGGTTAAATGGGAAGCGCACATCTGCTTTGTTTTAAATCCATAAGTTACATAATAAATATTAAGCGGAGGTATATATGGCGAAGTTTGTTTATTTGTTCAAAGAAGGAAATGCCACGATGAGAAACCTGCTGGGTGGTAAAGGAGCCAATCTCGCGGAAATGACGGGTCTCGGTCTTCCTGTACCGAGGGGTTTCACAGTAACTACCGAAGCCTGCACTCAGTACTACAAGGACGGAAAAACAATATCGAAGGAAATCGAAGACCAGATCTATCAGGCGCTTTCGACTACAGAAGCAACAGTAGGTAAAAAATTCGGTGATCCTTCAAATCCGTTCCTTGTTTCAGTACGTTCCGGCGCGCGCGCATCAATGCCGGGAATGATGGATACCATCCTTAACCTCGGCCTGAATGATTCTGTTGTAGAAGGCCTTGCAAAGCTCACAGGCAATGAAAGATTCGCTTACGACAGCTACAGAAGGTTCATCCAGATGTTCAGCGACGTCGTTATGGAAGTTGAAAAACCAAAATTTGAAAAAATCCTTGACGAAGTCAAGAAAGAGAATAACGCAAAAATCGATACGGATCTCAATGCGGAAAACCTTAAGGAAGTCGTAAAGAGATTCAAGAAGCTGTACAAAGAGGAAAAGGGCGTTGAATTCCCGCAGGATCCGAAGGCCCAGCTGATGGAAGCAGTCAAGGCGGTTTTCCGTTCATGGGACAATCCGAGAGCTAATGTTTACAGAAGGCTCAATGATATTCCAGGAGACTGGGGAACTGCAGTCAATGTACAGGAAATGGTTTACGGCAACATGGGCAACGATTCCGGAACAGGTGTAGCGTTTACGAGGAATCCGGCCACCGGCGAGAAGAAGCTGTATGGCGAGTTTCTGATGAATGCGCAGGGCGAGGATGTCGTGGCAGGTATCAGGACGCCCCAGACCATCGACAAAATGAGGGAGATCAACCCCGATGCGTACAATCAGTTTGTAAAAATAGCCGAAACACTGGAAAAGCATTATAAAGACATGCAGGATATGGAGTTTACCATCGAGAAAGGCAAGCTGTTCATGCTGCAGACTAGAAACGGCAAGAGAACTGCCGCCGCCGCTTTGAAGATCGCTGTCGACCTTGTAAATGAAGGAATGGCATCAAAGAAGGACGCCATTCTAAAGGTCGATCCCAAACAGCTCGACGCACTGCTCCATCCTAACTTCGATCCCAGGGGATTGAAGACGGCAACGCCAATAGCAAAGGGTCTTCCGGCATCCCCCGGAGCAGCTACCGGAAAGGTATTCTTCAAAGCCGAAGAGGCAGTTGAAGCTGTCAAAGGCGGAGAAAAGAAGGTAGTTCTGGTAAGACTCGAGACCTCGCCTGAGGATATCGAAGGTATGAACGTTTCGCAGGGCATACTGACAGGACGCGGCGGAATGACCTCCCACGCGGCGGTTGTTGCGCGCGGTATGGGTACATGCTGCGTTGCCGGCTGCAGTGAGATTACGATAAATGAAGCAGAAAAATATTTCCTGGATAAAAACGGAAAGAAGTACAACGAAGGCGATTGGATATCGATCGACGGCTCGACCGGCAACGTATACGGCGAGCAGCTTCCGACAGTCGCGCCTGAAATGACCGGAGATTTCGCGACCTTCATGGCATGGGCAGATGAGATCAGGACGCTGAAGGTAAGATCGAATGCCGATACTCCGAGGGATGCAAAGCAGGCAATGCAATTCGGAGCAGAAGGCATAGGCCTCTGCCGTACCGAGCATATGTTCTTCGAGCCCGACAGGATATTCGCCTTCAGGCAGATGATCGTTTCAAACAGCGTAGAGCAGAGAAAGAAAGCTCTCGATAAGATCCTCCCGATGCAGAGAGGTGACTTCGAAGGCCTCTTTACGGAAATGAAAGGCTACCCGGTAACCATAAGGCTGCTGGATCCTCCGCTGCATGAATTCCTGCCGCAGGACGAAGACGATATAAAGGCTCTGTCCAAGGAATTGAGTATTTCCGCGGAACAGCTAACAGGAATAATTAAGAACCTGCATGAGCTCAATCCTATGATGGGTCACAGGGGCTGCCGTCTTGCAGTTTCCTACCCCGAAATAGCTGAAATGCAGACAAGGGCTATCATTGAGGCTGCTATCAATGTAAACAGAAAGGGTATGAGCATAGTACCCGAGATCATGATCCCGCTAGTTTGCGAGATCAAAGAACTGAAGTTCGTAAAGGACATCATAGTTAGAACGGCTAATTCGATAATAGCTGATGCAGGCGTCAAGCTCGATTACAAGGTAGGTACGATGATCGAGATACCAAGGGCTGCGCTGCTTGCTGACGAGATCGCGACCGAAGCCGAATTCTTCTCCTTCGGTACGAACGACCTGACTCAGATGACTTACGGCCTGAGCCGTGATGATGCCGGAAAGATACTCGACGACTATTACAAGGTCAAGATATTCGAATCCGACCCGACTGCCAAGATCGACCAGGTAGGCGTCGGCAAGCTCATGAAGATGGCTGTTGCAGGCGGTAAGGCTACAAGGCCCGACATCAAGCTCGGGATCTGCGGCGAACATGGCGGAGATCCGTCTTCCGTCGAATTCTGCCATAACATAGGACTGAACTACGTTTCCTGCTCGCCGTTCCGTGTGCCGATAGCAAGACTCGCGGCTGCACAGGCGGTTGTAAAACAATAAGGTCCAATCGAATAACAAATCAAACAGGGTATTGCATCGTTTTATGGTGCAATACTCTGTTTTTATGAGCAGGGCTATTGTAATTAAGTGTAACATAAAGTATGATAAACCGTGAATCGTGAAATATGTTAAATGTAGAGGCTGACATGATAGATACAAAGGCATGTGAATGGCTTATAGAAAATGGCGGCGTAACGACACGGTACAGGGTTTACCGGGAACTGCTGCAAGTTGAATCCGAAGCTAAGAAAATCGAAAACGAATTATTGGAGAACGATGGGGTCAAAAAGTGGCTGAAATTATTAAAGCCGGAAACGCCGCCGCAGCATCGGTCAATGGCTCACGGTTCGTTTGATTTCTGCCTTGAAAACGCGCTGCCGAAGCTGACTCAGCTTGGCCTCCACGCGGGCTTTGCACAGGTAAGGGAAGCGGTTGGTTTTTATTTTGAACATATTAAAGAATCTATTAAAAATCAAACCGAAATGAATCTGTTATCCCGGGATGGCCTGTATGGTTTCTTCTTAATATTGGTTGTTGATTTTTTGGTGGACGCAGGCTTTAAAGATGACTTTTTATTTGATTATATGCTGAAGAGCCTGGATGAAATGTACGGTTTCATCAGACAAAAGAGTTATGATATATATATCAGCGATGAAGAGCGGAGCAAACTTACCGGGGTACCAAAAAACTGGGTAAATCGTAAATTTATTAAGAAAGAGATTTTGGATAACCATGGGTTTTGTTATCCTCTTATATATGACATCATGGGCATGCATAAACTCTATGATTATAAAAATCCGGAGATCGACAATAAGGTTGATGAAATAATCAGTTATGTTTCCAACGATGACTTCCATAATAAAATCGATGACGGATATGGAATTTTGATTGCCGGTCCAAAAAGATATAATAGTATGGGTTGGGACCCGAAATATCCGGGTTGGTTTAATATTCGTGAGTGTATAGAATCCGGTGGTGCTTCGAGGGTCTTGTTCTCTGCTCAGACTTATTCAAAATATCCAATTGCAGTAAAGACAAGATGGTTCAATGAATTACTTGAATATCTGGAAGCTTATAAAACAGAAAACGACACTTATCGATTCCCATCAGAATGGATTAAGGAATCATCAGCTTATGCAGTGGGCGGTAATCACTTATCCTTCGGCGAGAACAGAACGAAGAAAAATTGGAGCGAAATAGAATCAACTCTTTATATGCAGTTCTTGAAGCAAAAGTGTTCCATAATGTGAAAATCTGAGATGCCATCGATCTTTAATTATTAAGTTATGCTTTACTGATTTAAATCCGAAGTAAATAATGGAGCATCCGGGTATACATGAGAGGAGGCTGAACTATGCCTGTGAGGCAAGAGCATTTGAAAACTTTTGCTGCATTAGCGTTTTTTGCTTTGCTTTTGCTCGCATATCCGACAAATATATCGGCTGAAGACTCCTCTGCGTACTACAAAGGCCAACATCCCAAAAGCGTACTGATACTAAATTCATATGACCAAAGCCAACCGTGGACGAGGGATCAGAATACAGGCATAAACGATATACTCAACAAAGACAGCAATGGTTATTCGATATATATCGAGTTTATGGACTGGAAGGAGTTTCCCGACGAGGTAAATCTGGAGGAGCTGAAGCGCAGGCTTTATTATAAGTATTCCAAAAAAAAGATAGATGTAATAATCACGACAGACGACGCAGCGCTCAAATTCGCGCTTGACAACAGGAACGCCATGTTTTCCGGAGCACCTGTGGTTTTTAGCGGAGTCGATGAAAAAAACCTGCAGGGTATACTGGAATGGAAGGCAGACGTAACGGGCGTCGTTGAAATCAGGGATCCGGTCGGGACCATGGCTGCTGCAATTAAGATAAATCCCGATATTAAAACTGTCTACGTCATATTCGATAATACGGAAAGCGGGCTTTCATCTGGTGAAATGACCATGAATGCTATACGGGAATCGTATAGAGGCATTAATATAGTACCGTTGAATGACAGTGATATTGAAAGTCTTTTCAAAAAAGTACAAGGCGCTTCTCCTCAAAGCATTGCGATCTGTAATTCTTATTCGCCCAAAGCCGGCAATATGAAGCTGGGGGTCGACTATTTCTTCAGACAGCTTACTTCCGTATGCCCAGTACCTGTTTATAACCTGTACGACTATACGATGGGTACCGGCACCATAGGCGGCAGTATGGTAAGCGGCAGGCAGAACGGGGAGGAGGCTGCAAAACTCGCTATCAGGATACTGAACGGTGAAGAGACTTCAAAGCTGCCTATAGAGAGAAAAAAATTTGTGAGTTTCAAATTTGACTATAAAGTTCTGCAAAGATTCCACATAGGACTTGATTCCATTCCCAAAGGCAGTACTATCGTAAATAAGCCCTTCAACTATTTTGAAGTACATAGGACATTGATTTATACTTCTTTGATCATCACTTTCATACTTCTTTGTTTTATAACGTTACTGCTGTTTTATCTCAAAAAATTAAAAACAATGAAGACGATACTGTCAGAAAGCAATAGTGAACTGATGGGCCTTTACAAGGATCTTTCGACAGCGGACGAAAAACTAAGACAGCAATATGATGAGCTTGTACTGATACAAAGAAATCTTTCCACGAGCGAATATAAATATGAACTGCTTTTTGATAAAATGATCAACGGGTTTTTCATTTTCGAACCGGTATTCAATAAGAACGGAAGGATGGCGGATATCCGTTTCCTTAAAGTAAATCCGGGTTTTTTCCATCAAACAGATTTACCGCAGTCGGATATATCCGGTAAAACCTGGTCGGAGGTATTCGGCTACCCCAACCAGGAACTGAGCATTTACCGGAACATTTTGGAAACCGGCAAATCAGAACCGTTTGAAGTCTACAACTCCCGTTCGGGCGTTTACAACCTTGTGGATTCATTTCTGATTTCAGATAATCAAATCGGCGTTATGTTCGAGAATATCACAGGCTACAAGAAGGCGATAAAAGAAGTGAGGGTACTGAATACCGAGCTGGAAAAGCGCGTTGTGAACAGGACCGCCGAACTTGAGGACGCCGTGCGCGAGCTGGAATCCTTCTCCTATACGGTATCACACGATTTGAAATCCCCGTTGAGGGCTGTCGCGGGATATACCGATATCCTGATGGAAGATCTGGGTGAAAAGCTTGATGTCGATTCGCTGCAGATACTTAAGAATATTAGTGCGATAAGCAAGGAATCGATAGAAATGATCAATAAAATGCTGCAGTACTCAAAAACGGCAAGGACGGAGCTGAATAAGGAAGAAGTTAATATGGAAAAGATCGTCTCCGATGTGTATAATGAATTAAGACTAACGTATCCGGACAGGGATGTTAGTCTGGTCATAGATTCGGGGCTGCCTTATGTCAGCGGTGACAGGGTGATGCTCAAGCTGTTGCTGCAGAACGTTTTGTCAAATGCCTTCAAGTTTACGAGAGATGTGCCAAAGGCAGTCATTACGGTAGGCTGCACACTTACGGCTGAGGAATACATTTTTTATGTCAGGGACAATGGCATCGGATTTGATATGAAATATGCCGGCAAGCTTTTCAGTGTATTCCAGAGGCTCCATACTGCGGAAGAATTCGAAGGGAGCGGTATTGGGCTCGTTACGGTCAAAAAAATAATCGAAAAGCATGGCGGAAGGGTTTGGATTGAAAGCAAGGTAAATTACGGAACAGCCATATTTTTTACATTCCCATTTACCATATGAACTTATACCGGTTATGGAAAGGTGGCAGAGTGTATTGGAACCTGAAAACCATAATAAGATCGCTCTTAGGATCACTATAATCTGCTTTGTTGCGGGAACGTTATGGATATTGCTTACGGACAAGCTTTCAGCCATATTGATCGGCAATACCGATACCTTTGCGTTAGTTAAGATCATAAAAGATATCGCCTGTGTCGTTATCTCCGGGGTTCTGATATACTGCCTGGTAAATAGCGCGTTCAAAAAACTCAGTCAGGCCAAAGAACAACTGATAATCCGCAATAAGGAGCTTTCGGATGCCAGGGATAAAATAGCGGAACTTGCTTACACAGATCAGATTACAGGTCTTCCAAACCGGGTTATGCTAAATGAGAAGATAGGTACGATATTGAAAACGGAAGACAGGTTCGCTTTTCTGTTTATTGATATTGACAATTTTAAATATATAAACGACACGCTCGGTCATTCCTTCGGGGATGATCTGCTCAAAAAGCTAAGCGACGTAATAGGAGGTATACTTGAGGAAAACTGCAGCCTCTATACGCTCGGCGGCGATAAATTCATCGTATTGGCCGAAGAGTTCAAGGATATTTATGAAATAGAGCGGATTGCGGTTAAGACGCTGAAAACCCTTAAAAAACCTATCGAAGTCGACGGCAGGATATTCTACAATACGGCGAGCGTAGGTATCTGCGTATTTCCGGACCATGGAAGTTCATTTGATGAACTCTTGAAAAATGCTGATATCGCTTTGTTGAAAGCAAAGGAAAAAGGAAAGAACAGGATCGTTATTTTCAGCGAGCCTATGAAGGCAGCCATGCAGGAATGGGCTGATATTGAGAAGTATTTGCGTTCCGCTCTGGGAAACAGCGAATTTGAATTATACTATCAGCCGCAATTTGATATCAAGACCAGGAAAATAACGGGATTTGAAGCGCTGATCAGATGGCGGAACGATGAGATGGGCTTTGTAATACCGGGTAATTTCATTAAAGTGGCAGAAGATACGAACCTGATAATCCCGATAGACGAGTGGGTCATGAGGAATGCCTGCATATTCCTGAAACGCTTGCAGCAGGAGGGATTCGGGAATCTTACCGTATCGGTGAACGTTTCGATGCTGCAGCTTTTGCAGGATGATTTTGTTGAAGCGGTTACCGAGACGATTGAAATGGCCAATATCGATCCCGGTAATCTTGAGCTCGAACTGACGGAATCGATCGTCGGAAAAAATTATAAAGTTATCGTGGAGAAACTGCGCATACTGAGAAAGCTGGGCGTAAAAATTGCATTGGATGATTTCGGTAAAGGCTATTCGTCTCTTAATTATTTACGCGAACTTCCTATAACGACGCTCAAGATCGATAAATCTTTCATAAAAGTGATTTCAGAAGATGACAGCGGCAACAATCTGACTGATTTTATCGTAAAAATAGGTCAAAGCCTGGATCTTTGCATCGTAGCGGAAGGCATCGAAACGCAGCAGCAGTTGGATTACCTCTCCGGCATTAACTGCGACAAGATGCAGGGTTATCTGATGAGCAGGCCGCTGCCCGAAAAGGATGCGCTAGAAGTATTGCGCCGGAAGAACAGGGGAGCTTAATAAATGGTTTTTCTCAACTCAATAGGAAGCATATTCACTATTATAATACTTATCGCAACTGGTCTTGTACTGACGCATGCCGGCTGGTTCAACGAGGCTGCGGGGCAAACGTTATCAAAGCTCATAATGAATATCTCACTTCCGTGCTATATGCTCTACAATATAACGACGACCTTTGACAAATCGGAACTTGAAAGTATGAGCAGGAACCTTATTGTTCCGGTCATTTCCATAGGCGTGTGCTATCTGCTTTCCATTTTGACAAGCAATCTGATAAAGGTGGACAGGAGTCGAAAAGGAGTCTTTCGCTCGATGTTTTTCGCATCGAACACGATGTTCATAGGTCTGCCTGTAAATCTGGCGCTGTTCGGGGAAAAATGCGTGCCGTACGTGCTGCTTTATTACCTGGCCAATACGAGCTTCTATTGGACGGTAGGGGCTTACGAGGTTAGCCGTGACAACCCTGAAAACAGGGCTGCGGCATTTTTGAACGTCCAAACGCTCAAACGTGTTTTCAACCCTGCAATTCTCGGCTTTATAATCGGCGTGGTCCTGGTGCTTCTCGATTTCCGGCTGCCGTCCTTTATCATGGATAGCTGCAAATACATAGGAAATCTTACCACACCGCTCGCCATGTTCTTTACGGGTATAGTACTGTATTCGGTAAAGCTTAAGGATATCAGGTTCAGCAAGGATGTGATCGCTTTACTGCTGGCCCGTTCGGTCATCAGCCCGGCTCTGGTGCTGCTCATGCTTCCGGTATTCGGTGTCCCGAGCCTGATGGGTAAGGTGTTTGTAATACAGGCCGCTATGCCTGCGATCACGAGCACATCAGTCGTTGCGAGGGAATACGGTTCGGATTATCAGTTTGCGGCACTGATGACGGCCATAACGACTGTATCAAGCCTTATAGTGATACCGTTTTATATGTGGTTCATGGCATAATAAAATAATGCCCCGGATCACTATTTAATTATCTTATGTACGTAAATTGAAACAAGAGAAATTTAATAATTTGTATTGACATTTTATATTACTATTTTATAATAGTATATAAATTACAAAATTAGATTTACGGTTGGACAGGTGACTGTTTTCAAGATCGGGCTTTCAGGGTGGGAAGCCGGATTTTGTATGTTCCCTGTCTTTTTTGTTGCCGTTTTCATATAAAGCAAGATTACAACAAACAATAATGAAGGAGATGACATAAAATGAAAATTAACATTACAGAAACAGTTCTGAGAGATGCCAATCAGTCCCTTATAGCAACAAGAATGCCGTATTCAGACATGGAGGGGATACTTGACATGCTGGATAACGCGGGTTACCACTCTCTAGAGTGCTGGGGAGGGGCTACGTTTGATTCCTGTCTCAGATATCTTGATGAAGATCCATGGGGGAGACTTGAAAAAATCAGGTCAAGAGTCAGGAAAACCAAGCTTCAGATGCTGCTGCGCGGTCAGAATATCCTTGGCTACAAACATTATCCCGACGATGTCGTGAGAAGATTCGTGGCTCAGGCGGTAGAATCCGGAATGGATATTTTCAGGATATTTGACGCATTGAACGATTTCAGGAACATCGAGGTCGCAGTAGATGAGACGATCAGGAGGAAGGCTCACGCCCAAGGCTGTATAAGCTATACCACTAGCCCTATCCATAATCTGGAGAGCTATGCCAAAATGGTCAAGCAGCTTGAGGAAATGGGCGTCCATTCTGTTTGTATAAAGGATATGGCCGGTATCATGGGACCCAGGGAAGCGTATGATCTGATTAAAACAATCAAGGAAACCGTTAAACTGCCTGTTTACCTTCATACCCATTCAACCACGGGTCTTGGCCCGATAACGCTGATGAAAGCCGTTGAGGCGGGCTGCGACGGTATAGACTGTGCTATTTCATCCTTCTCGGGCGGCACTTCGCAGCCGGCGACGGAGACTTTAAACTATGCCTTGAAGCAGTTGGGCTATGAAACGGGGTTGGACGAAAGCCTTCTTAAGAAAATCAACGATCACTTCAAGCCGATAAAAGCAAAATATGTTGCTTCCGGTCTGATGGATCCGTTTGTTATGGGAACTGAAACAGATGCGCTTGTTTACCAGGTACCCGGCGGAATGCTATCCAACCTCATCGCACAGCTGAAATCACAGAATGCTTTAGACAGGCTTGATGAAGTTCTTGCGGAGACTCCCAGGGTGAGAAAAGATCTGGGCTATCCTCCGCTGGTAACGCCGATGAGCCAGATGGTAGGCGTTCAGGCGGCAGCCAATGTCCTCGCCGGCGAGAGGTATAAAAACGTATCAAAGGAGATAAAGGCTTATTTGAGGGGCGAATATGGAAAAGCGCCCGGAAAAGTCGATCCTGATCTGGTTAAAAAGGTCCTAGGTGATGAGAAGCCTATCGAGGGAAGGTTTGCCGATAAACTCGAGCCCGGATTTGAGAAAGCGAAAGCTGCAATCGGGAGCCTTGCGAAGAATGACAAGGATGTACTATCCTATATTGCATTCCCCCAGATTGCGGAAAATTTCCTTAAGAATAGAGAAGAGAAGACTTCTGTAAAAGTAACCTACTCTATCAGAAAACTGTAAAGGAGAGTTTGTATGTCAGTTATCGAAAGTGTTGTAGTAGGGCTGTTTTGTCTCTTTATTGTCTTTCTGGTCCTTGCTGTGCTTTATGCGATAGTAATACTGCTCTCCACTGCCTTGAGGTCCGCGACGGTTAGAAATGCTTCAGACAGTAAAACGGCTAATGAAAACAGTCCTGAGAGAACAGAAGTTGCAAACGATCAGCAGATAGCCAGCGGGAAGCTCGAGCTTTTCAACGTGGATGATAAAACTGCGGCGACTATTATGGCGGTCGTAAGCCATGAATCAGGGATACCTCTTGATGAGCTGAATTTCAAGTATATAAAGGCACTGGAAAAATAGAAGAAAGGATTTGACCAGGATATGAAATACATCGTAACAATCAATAACAAGGACTATGAGGTTGAAGTCGAAAAGGGGCAGGCCATGGTCACAGGAGTAAAGCCGGCAACAGTACCGGCCGTAATGACGGCCCAGGAGCCCGCAGCCGCGCGGGCCGCATCTGCAGCTTCACATACTGCGCGTGCCGACGACAAACAGGCCGAGCCCACTGCTGTTTCCGGCCAGGGCGAGGCAGTCAGGGCGCCAATGCCGGGTACAATCCTGGATATCAAAGTCAGCGCCGGCTCAAAAGTAAAAAAGGGATCCGTCATTCTGATCCTTGAAGCGATGAAAATGGAAAATGAAATTGTTGCGCCATGTGACGGCAGCATCTCTTATATAAACGGAGCCAGGGGATCGTCCGTAAACACGGGCGATTTGCTTGCCGTAATTCAGTGAGGTGATGGAAAATGTTTCTTGATGCTATTAAATCAATTTTCGCCGATTCGGGTTTTGCCGCGCTCACTTGGCAGCAATGCCTTATGCTTGTTGTGGCCTGCGTTCTTGTATATCTGGCAATAGTAAAGAAATTCGAGCCTTTGCTGCTTTTGCCGATCGCCTTCGGCATACTTCTCGCAAACCTGCCTCTGGCCGGATTGATGAATCCGCCCGTTGAAGGGTCGAAAGAGCCGGGAGGACTGCTGTATTACCTTTATCTCGGAGTAAAACTGGGAATATATCCGTCATTGATATTTCTGGGTATCGGTGCAATGACGGATTTCGGCCCGTTGATCGCCAGGCCTTCGAGCCTGTTCATGGGAGCAGGGGCTCAATTCGGTATAATGACGGCTTTCATCATAGCTATAGCTCTCGGCTTTACTCCGCAGGAAGCGGCTTCGATCGGGATAATAGGCGGAGCCGACGGACCTACCGCTATTTACCTGACAACGCGTCTGGCTCCCGACCTGCTGCCCGCAATCGCAATTGCGGCATATTCCTACATGGCGCTGATCCCGTTGATACAGCCGCCGCTCATGAGGCTTCTGACGACCAAAAAGGAAAGGGAAGTCAAGATGGAGCAGCTCAGGGAAGTAAGCAAGCTTGAGAAGATTGTTTTCCCGATAGCCGTGACCATATTCTGCGTACTGCTGCTTCCTTCCGTAGCGCCTTTGATCGGAATGCTGATGCTCGGGAATCTTTTCAGGGAATCCGGCGTGGTCGAGAGGCTTTCAAACACTGTTCAGAATGCGCTGATTAATATCGTTACCATTTTCCTTGGTACAACGGTCGGCGCCACGGCAGTAGCCGACAGGTTCCTCAGGCCGCAGACGCTGATGATCATCGGTCTTGGCCTTTTGGCCTTCATGTTCAGCACGGTTGGAGGCCTGCTCATCGGCAAGGTGATGTATCTGCTGTCGGGTGGCAAGATCAACCCGCTTATCGGCTCCGCAGGCGTATCCGCAGTACCTATGGCTGCAAGGGTATCCCAGGTTGAGGGGCAGAAGGCAAATCCTGCGAATTATCTGCTGATGCATGCTATGGGACCCAACGTTGCCGGAGTTATCGGCTCGGCAGTTGCAGCAGGCGTGCTGCTTGCGTTGTTTGGAAAGTAAATCTGGATTAGGGAGGAATGCATTTCCTAAATACGGAGCATTTGTTTATGATTCCCAGTATTGAAATAGATGTGTAGTATCCTGCCTGATGGGTTTTATAGCCCATCGGGCGGTATATATGGCTGGATATTTATTACAGTTCATTTTTACACAAAAACTCTTGCATTATGTACAGCCCGTATGCTATAATAACCACTGTCGCAAATATTGCGGGATTGTGTAATGGCAGCACTACTGACTCTGGATCAGTCTGTGAGGGTTCAAATCCTTCTCCCGCAGCCAAATAGAAACATACAACGAGAGAAGCTCCCAAATAGGAGCTTCTTGTTGTTTTAGAGAGAAAAGTGCATGCCGATTCATGGATCCGGTTAAATGCATTTTTTTTAATCCATCTGGACAAAACTTGTAATTTGATATATAGTATTACCTAACAGGAACACTATATCTGGGGAGTGATTTCCGATGAACATAGTCGAGCTGCTGACACAATTCGATCTCACAAGGCAGGAGGCAGTTATATATTCAACTCTGCTTTCGGAGGGAGATCTGAACGGGTATGAGGCGGCCAAAATCACAGGCATTTCACGCTCGAATGCATATACTTCGCTTGCCGCTTTGGTCGACAAGGGATGCGCTTATATAATAGAGGGGCCGGCAACCCGATATATGCCTGTGCCCATTGAAGAGTTCTGCAGCAATAAGATAAGGAAGCTGGAGGAAACAAGGCAGCAACTGATTAAAGGCATTCCGGCTAAAAGAGACGGTATTGAAGGTTACGTTACCATAAAAGGGAAGAGCCATATTCTCGATAAGATGAGAAATATGGTATCTGAAGCCAGAGAGAGGGTTTATATTTCTGTATCGGAGCAAGTGCTTCAATGCCTGCTGCCTGAGATAAAGGATGCGGTAGGCAGGGGCATCAAGACAGTGCTGATAACCAACGTGCCGTTCAGCCTTGATGGAGCTACGGTATACTTTGCAGAGAAATCACAGCATCAGATAAGGCTTATTGCGGATTCGACAAATGTGCTCACCGGGGATATCGATGACGGTGAATACTCAACCTGCCTGTATTCGCGAAAGAAAAACCTGATCGATCTGTTGAAGGATTCCCTGAAAAATGAGATCAAGCTGATCGAAATTACGAGAGGAGAAAGTAACAAATGAAAAAGTTATTTTTTAATCATGAACAACTAAAGGGGATAGTCAGGGAATTTCATACGCCTTTTCATTTGTATGATGAGAAAGGCATACGTGAAAACGCGCGCAGGCTGAGGGAGGCATTTTCCTGGAACAAGGGCTTTATGGAATACTTTGCCGTAAAAGCCACCCCAAACCCTGCAATATTGAAAATCCTTAGAGAAGAGGGCTGCGGAGCGGACTGCTCATCCTATACGGAGCTTATGCTGGCTGAAACAGTGGGATTTAGGGGCAATGAGATCATGTTCTCATCAAATGTAACCCCGAAAGAGGATTTTATATATGCCAGGAAATTAAAAGCGGTGGTCAACCTTGACGATATAACTCACATAGATTTTCTTGAAAAAGCGGCAGGCATTCCTGCAGCGATAAGCTGTCGTTTCAATCCCGGAGGAGCCTTTGTCATAAACAACGCCATCATGGATACTCCACAGGAGGCAAAATACGGCTTCACTCGCGAACAGCTGACAGAGGGCTTCAGAATACTTATGGGCAAAGGTGTGAAACATTTCGGACTGCACGCTTTTCTGGCAAGCAATACTGTGGCAAACGAATACTATCCGCAATTGGCAGCGATATTGTTCAAAACCGCTGTGGAGCTTAAGAAGGAGACAGGAGCGCATATTGCATTTATAAACCTTTCGGGAGGCGTAGGCATTCCATACCGTCCCGAGCAGCAACCGGCCGACATATATGCGGTAGGGCAGGGGGTCAGAAAGGCATTCGAAGAAATTCTCATACCTGCGGAAATGGGAGATGTTGCGATATTCACCGAACTTGGCAGGTTCATGCTTGGACCCTGCGGCTGCCTTGTAACAACGGCAATACATGAAAAACATATATATAAAGAATATATCGGGCTTGACGCCTGCGCGGCAAATCTGATGCGTCCTGCAATGTACGGGGCATATCACCACATAACCGTAATGGGAAAAGAGGATACGCCCTGTGATCATAAATATGATATAACCGGAGGCTTGTGCGAGAACAATGACAAGTTCGCGATAGACAGGATGCTGCCGGAGATTGACATCGGGGATCTGATAGTTATACACGATACGGGCGCCCATGGGTATTCGATGGGTTACAATTACAACGGCAAGCTGCGGTCAGCCGAAATTCTGCTGAAGGAAGACGGCAGTGCGGAGCTGATACGCCGGGCCGAAACTCCCGCCGATTATTTTGCCACTCTGGATTTTCCGGGACAAACTCTATTTAAAGCCATATGACTAAGGTATTGCGGCATCGTAAGGGATGCAGAGAGCTCCGCCGGTAGAAGTCGCGGAATCTTCTGCGGGAAACCCGATAGCCCCGCCGGTAGAAGTCGCGGAATCTTCTGCGGGAAACCTGAAAGCCCCGCCGGTGATCGGCACAGAATCTTCCGGGGGAATCCCGATGATTCCGTCGGTGGAGGGAATGGTATCATCTGCGGGAAACGGCCCCGCCGGTAGAAGTCGTAGAATCTTCTGCGGGAAACCCGACAGCCCCGCCGGTAGAAGTAGCGGAATCTTCTGCGGGAAACTCGATAGCCCCGCCGGCGGTCGGCACAGCTTCGTCGTAGGTAACTTTAACGGCTCCGTCCGTCGGCGGTGCAGCGTTGCTGCCATACTCGGGCTGAATGACGCCCCACTCCTTCAGTTTGGCTTCAGAGCCGATCCAGACCGGAGCTGACTGCGGAATGATGGCAAACAGCTGCGTAACATCGGAGTTGATCATCCTGATACAGCCATGGGATACGTTTTTTCCGATGGAGTACGGACTGTTGTTTCCGTGTATCCCGAGTGTAGAGCCGTTTTTATATGACAGTCCCAGCCATCTGTATCCGAGCGGGTTCTCGGGAACGCCGCCCTTTACCGGCTCGGCATAACCGCCGCCGCCCCAGGAGGGATTTATGACCTTGCTGACAATGGTGTATTTGCCCTCGGGCGTACGCGAAGGCGGGTTTCCTACTGCCACGGGATACTTTTGGACTACCATGTCTCCTTCATACAGTGTCAATATCCTTTTGGTTTTATTTATCGTGATCCATTTACCGGGAACGGGAGGTGCGGTGATCACATCCTCACAGGCGGTCACACCGGTCACACCGCTCACACCGCTCACACCGCTCACACCGGTCCGCAGCTGTTCAGCAAGCATGGATAGGCACTTTTTATCCCATTTTCCACTAACTGCAACATTGCAGCTGCTTTGAAAGCGTATCACGGCATTTCGCAGGTTGAGGGCTGCATCCTTGCTTTCTTCCTTAAGGAACCCCAGCTTTTTTAACTCTGTTTTGTAATTGATTTTATCAGGATCGATAACGGGGAGAGCAGCGGTTACTGCCGACGGTTTATTGACTGCAGATGCCTGTTCCTCCGCGGCGGTGATTGGCGATCCGTTCAACAGCAGCAGGAAACAAAGCATTGTTATCAGTTTCTTCATGTAGAGCCTCCGAACCGGTTGAGTTTTGTAAACTCTAAATATATATGTGATTCCATATATGCAATATGACTTGTCTTTGTGAACGTTTTTCTGGAAATTGGCCGGTAATCATGATATATTGGTATGAATCTATTTACAGCGGAGTGAGCAGACATGACTGGAAAAATGCGTAAGCTTTTGAAGAATTACGACAGGGAATTCATATTGTTTCTTCTGGTAGGGGTATTTTTGGGTTTTGGGCAGAGCGTCGACGGTTCTACTTTCAACAATTTCCTGAAAGAAAAATTTGATATGCTTATTTTACAGCGGTCTGCCTTAGAGATACCCAGAGAATTGCCCGGCTTCCTCGTTTTTATAATAGTCGGTTTTCTTTATTCCATGGGCGATGTCAGGATCGCGGCTATCGCAAACATGTTCGCCGCAGTCGGAATGCTGTGCCTGGGACTCATACCTCCCGTTTACTCAATCGCCTTAGTCTGTATCTTCTTTTACAGCGCAGGCCAGCATGTCTACATGCCTCTGTCGAACACGATAGCAATGAACTTTGCCAACGATGGCCGGCTCGGGAGAAAACTGGGACAGGTCAGCGCCGCCAACAGCGCTGCGCTTGTTTTCGGAAGCGCCGTCCTTTTTATAGTATTCAGGCTTGTCAAGGTAAGCTATACGGTAACGTTCGCATGCGGGGCAGCCGCTTTTTTCGCAGCAGCGGTCCTGCTGCTGATGATGAAGCCGTGCAAGCCTGAAAATACGAAAAAAAGGTTCGTGTTCAGAAAGAAGTACAAGATTTTCTATATACTCAGCATTTTATACGGAGGCAGAAAACAGATATTCGTTACTTTCGGACCGTGGGTGCTTGTTGATGTTTACAAGCAGGACGTAACCGCGATGACGCTGCTGTTTTTCATCATCTCCGTTGTTTCGATAGCATTCAAGCCGCTGGTCGGCCATCTGATAGACAAAAGGGGAGAGAAGTTCGTTTTGGGCATGGAGGCTTTTATCGTCTTCTTCGTTTGCCTGGGCTACAGTACTGCGGATTGGCTGCTCCCGAAAACCTGGGCCGTGGTGCTGATCTGCACATGTTATGTATTGGATCAGCTGTTCAGTGCAGTTTCGATGGCGCGTTCCACCTATCTGAAAAAAATTGCGCTGAGCGACGAGGAAGTGTCTTCGACGCTTTCTCTCGGTATAAGCATAGATCATATCATGTCGATGTTTTTGCCGGTCATAGGTGGGCTGGTTTGGTACGGAAGCGGCAGCGGAGGGTACAAATACGTTTTCATGGGAGGCGCGGTAATAGCCGTATTGAATTTTATAACGACGAGATTCATAAGAATGGAAAAGCCACAGGAAAATACCAGAATGGCGAGCCTAGAGGCATAGGGTTGAGCGCTAAAAGCCAGAGGCTAGAGGTTAAAAGCAAAGGCTATAGGTTAGAGGTTAGGGGCTAAAAGCCGGAAGCTCATAGCTACAGGCCGGAGGTTTAAAACTCGAAATACTGAAAAGGAAAATACAGAGTCCCAATTGGGACTCTGTATTATCTCAGTTGTAAACTTTTTATCCGGGTTAAACAAAAGAGAGTCGTTCTACGAACGAGTAAGTTCATTATACTAGTACTAAAATACTATGTCAATGAGTACGTAGTCCTATTTTTTTCGCGTGTAAGCAGTCCCGTTTTCCCGCATTATTCTCTGTTTGCCTTTTTATTGCCGGACTCCTTAAGTCACTTCAATAAACCGAAATAACTGGGTTTGCTGGTTACAAATATTTTGCAAATGACTCATAAAGTGTTATAATGGGTAAGATGTATAGAAATCGTACATATTGAACGGTTAAATGTTGAAAGATACTATGTAAGAAAGTTTTGGAGGATATAACGTGTCAAAAAGCAAACAGAGACAGAAACTTAAAGTAATACCGCTGGGCGGTCTGCAAGAAATAGGCAAAAATATAACTGTTTTCGAATACGGTGAAGATATAATTGTAGTGGATTGCGGTCTGGCTTTTCCCGAGGACGACATGCTGGGTATAGACCTCGTGATACCAGACGTCTCATACCTGGTGAAAAACAGGGAAAAGATCAGGGGAATAGTACTGACGCACGGGCATGAGGATCATATCGGTGCTATGCCATATTTTCTCAAGGAGATAAATGTGCCGGTCTATGCAACAAGGCTGACCAACGGCCTGCTCAAGTATAAACTTGAGGAGCATGGCCTGCTTTCTGTGGTCGAACTAAAAGATGTCGAACCTGGCGAAACTATACAGCTCGGCGCGTTCAAAGTGGAGTTCATACGGTCGACGCACAGCATTGCCGATTCCGTTGCGCTTGCTTTGCATACGCCTGCAGGGATAGTCGTTCACACATCCGATTTTAAGATAGATTATACGCCGATACAGGGCAAACCTATCGATCTGGCCCGTTTGGCCGAACTCGGCAAAAAAGGCGTGCTGCTGCTTATGTGCGACAGTACCAATGTTGAGCGGCCCGGTTATACCATGTCGGAGAGAACAGTAGGGGATACCTTCGACGAAATATTCATAAATGCAAAAAGCAGAATAATAGTCGCAAGCTTTGCTTCAAATGTGGACAGGATCCAGCAGGTCATCAATGCCGCGTGTAAATTCGGCAGGAAGGTAACGGTTGTCGGCAGGAGCATGGTGAATGTCGTGAATGCCGCAAAGGAACTGGGTTACCTCAATATACCCGAGGGTACGATGATAGACATCGACTTGATAGATAAATATCCATCCGACAGAATGGTGGTCATAACTACCGGAAGCCAGGGCGAGCCCATGTCAGGCCTGTCAAGGATGGCGGCGTCTGAGCATAAGAAGGTCGAGATAGAGCCGGGAGATCTGATAATAATCTCCGCATCACCTATACCGGGAAACGAAAAACCGATCATAAAGGTGATCAATGAGTTGTTCAAAAAAGGCGCCGACGTCATTTACGAATCCCTGGCGGAGGTACATGTGTCAGGGCATGCCTGCCGCGAGGAGCTCAAGCTTATACATAACCTGGTAAAACCCAAGTTCTTTATGCCAGTACACGGAGAATACAGGCATCTGAAACAGCATGCCAACCTTGCAAGTAAGCTTGGCATGCCGTCTGAAAACATTTTCATGATGGAAAACGGTAAGGTGCTCGAATTGAGTTCGGATTCCGCAAAGATCAACGGCTCAGTCACTTCGGGAAGAGTGCTTGTCGACGGCCTCGGCGTAGGAGATGTGGGAAGCATAGTATTAAGGGACAGGAAGCTTCTGTCGCAGGATGGGTTGATAGTTGTAGTCATAACCATTGAAAAGGAGTCCGGGCAGCTACTGGCCGGTCCGGATATCATTTCACGAGGTTTTGTCTATGTGCGTGAAGCTGAGGATCTTATAGAAGAATCACGCGAATTGATAAAAAATACTCTCGCGAAATTTGAAAATTCAAAGAACAAAAACGATTGGTCCGCCAAGAAAGGCCAGATCAAGGATGAACTGAGAGATTTCCTGTTTGAAAAGACAAAGCGCAAGCCTGTAATACTACCAATAATAATGGAAATATAAAATAAAAAACCGGCTTAGCCGGTTTTTTTGAAACGTAAAACGGAGGGACGGTTCTTTTGTTTCATTTTGCACGTAAAATGAAACAAAAGAACCGTCCCTATGTTTCACTTTACGATCAATTTATGGTATGTCTTTTTGCCTTTTTTTATGATCAGCTCATTATTTTTAAATAAATCCTTCGTTATAATGAAGTCAATGGCGGTCACGGGGCCTTCCCCGAGGTAGATGCCGCCCTGCTGTATCAGTCTGCGCCCTTCGCCTTTTGAAGGTACCAGCCCGGTTTTCATCAGTATGTCTATTATATTGATACCGCCTGTCAGTTCATCGGAGGCTATCTCGGTAGTCGGCATGTTGCTGGTGTTTCCGCCGCCGCCAAACAGGGCTTCAGCCAGCTGTCGCGCCTTGGAAGCTTCATCTTCGCCGTGCACGAGTTTCGTAACTTCATACGCGAGCACTTTTTTAGCTTCGTTTATCTGTTCGTTTTTCAGTTCGGCCAGCTTCCCGATCTCGCTCATAGGGAGGAAGGTCAGAAGTTTCAGGCACTTTATGACATCGGCGTCATCTACGTTTCTCCAGTACTGGTAGAAATCATAGGGCGAAGTCTTCTCCGCATCAAGCCAGAGCGCGCCTTTTTCGGTTTTGCCCATTTTTTTGCCTTCGCTGTTGGTAAGCAGGGTAAAGGTCATTCCGTAGGCTTCCTTGCCTTCTACTCGCCTGATCAGCTCAATACCGCCTATTATGTTGCTCCACTGGTCGTCTCCGCCGAGCTGTATCCGGCAGCCGTATTTCTGGTTCAGCACGAGGAAGTCGTAACTCTGCATGAGCATATAATTGAATTCGATAAAGGTCAGACCTTTTTCCATCCTGGATTTGAAGCATTCCGCCGTCAGCATCCTGTTGACGGAAAAATGTACGCCGATATCCCTTAGAAATTCGACGTAGTTGAGTTCGAGGAGCCAATCCGAGTTATTCACCATCATAGCCCTGTCATTTGTAAAATCTATAAATTTCGAAAGTTGGACCTTGAATTTATCGGCATTATATTTTATTGTTTCGCGCGTCATCATTTTACGCATGTCGGTCCTGCCGGATGGATCCCCGACCATTGCAGTACCGCCGCCTATGAGTGCGACCGGTTTGTGTCCTGCGCGCTGCATGTGCGCCATTACCATCATTTGCAGGAAATGCCCTACGTGAAGGCTGTCGGCCGTAGGATCGAAGCCTATGTAGAAGGTGACCTTCTCGTTTTCAAGAAGCTGTTTTATTTCCTCTTCATGAGTTAGCTGTGCGATAAAACCGCGTTCCTTTAGTATATCGTACACGTTGTTCGACATAATCTCATTACCTCTGCGTTTTGCTTTTTGTGTATTTTACCATACTGCCGCCGGTAATTCAAGGTTGTACGGGCAAATGAAACAGAGGGACAAGCTCAGTTGACAAATAAAAGGCAAATAAAAGGAGACCGTTTTCAGGTCTCCACTAATCTTTTTATTAAGCTCTGTTAGATTATGTTGTTGCTTTTATGTTATGAAAAATGGTGCTGTTTCGTAATCGGATTTGCACCAATTATAAATATTATGACATGCGTATAAACAATTACATAAGGTAAAGCTTATAATCTCTACAACAAATTGATTTATTTCATTACTTAAAATATACATCAACTACGGTAATATGGTTGTCATATTGATTTGTACCAGATAATAAATCAAATACATTCAAATTGTTAGAATCTATATGATTACTTTTTAATTCCTTTGTAGGAATAGTCATAATCATGTTTGCTCCTATTATATCGGGTAGGTTTGTTTGTAGCAATTCCTTTTGTAATTCTTTATCTTCTACTTTTAAAACTTTAGTCGTATTTTTCATACTATCAAATTTAATAGTAACATATCCAATATCTTGTTGTTGAGAATAATCTTCTGCTGAACACCCGACAGCAATGAATGAACTGAAATCTTTAGGTCTATTAGTTAAAAACAGAACAACTGACGAAATTACAGCTACAGTTATAAACATGATAAGGATAATTTTCTTTTTGCTCAATAGATATTCCTCCACTTATTATACATATTATCTACCTCGCAGTTATTCTAGTGTTATCTCGAATAGCAACCCGTGCCAAGTTTGTGAAAATTATACATATATAGCCTTGCAACCAAGGTATTGTTTGATTTAGCAGTCAATGAACTTTGTAGTGCTATGGACAAATTTAAAAATGTTCAATATTCTGATTCTTTGAAAACTGTATAATACCGCTCCTGACGATTATATTAGTGCAATTACACCATAAATCGAACAAATGTTAAAATAACAACAATTATATCTAGAAGCTCTTTTTATTAAAATAGGATGCTCTTGCTACGGGCATCAAGCTGCGGAAGTCCTGCCGGTCATGTCGCGATAGACCATGAGGAGGAATACGGACATTACGAAATATTGTCCGGCCGGAACGACGCTGTATATGATTGGCCCGAGCAGCGGGATAAATTTAAGGAGGCCCAGTATGAAACCGGCTATGGTGAACAGTATCCAGACCAGTAAAGTGATTCCCAAAACTGTCCAGAAGCAGTTACGGACGATCTCGATTGATTTCTTAGCCGCATCGATCACGCTGAGTCCGTCAACCACCATGGCGGAGAACCATAAGCTCAGCAGAATAGTTAAAGCAATAAAGCCAATCGAAATTGCAAATATAATAATGTACAAAAGTACAGTTCCCAGAATGCCGAGAAGCCCCAGCAGCCACCCGAGGAGTAATACCACTATACAAAATGCGATAGATAATCCAAGCACTAAAACTATCATACCAACAACATACATTACAAATTTTGCAAAATTGTTGCTGATGGCTGAACCAAGGTCGTTCAGGCTTGAATTTCCCGTCTCAAGGCTCTTGTTGACAAGGCCGTAGGTTGCCGGCGCGTAAATAAGCGTTGCTATTAAAGAAACTATTCCGGCGCCTGCAGCAGCTCCCATCATCGAGGTCATCGACGCGAGCAATGCGCCGGGGTCGGTGATATTACCCGGATTCATCAGTGATGTAATAGTACTGATACTAGGCGTAGCTGCACTGCTGATCAAACTGGCTATTGCTGACAATACGAAAACCGGGAGTATGAGCATCCAGTTTTTGATTGAGAAACTAACTGCGTTTGACAGATATTTCATACAACACCTCCATTATATTTATATATATTCCTATTCTATACAGTTTGAAAAATTCCTTCTGGTAAAAGAAAAATGTGAACAAATTGTTAACACATAACCACATTTCTTGTGAATTCGGTCCCGGACTTGCGCATATGGGGATTCTGGCAGGCGATAACATACTGATCGGTGGCTGCCGCTTCCAGCTTAAGCATTCTGGCGACTCCATCGACTGGTGAATTTTTATGGCCGGCGGTTTTTGTGATGACGGGAAGCGTTGATTTGCCTCGTATTTTGGAAAGCAATTTTCTTCCTGTTTCATTGAAACCCAGGATCCTTATGTAGGCCGGACCGCCAAGGCGGGTAAAATATTCAAGCGAATCATTGTCAAGACTGGCCAGCGCACTGAACAATATCCTCTGGACGCGGGTAATCGTGTACCGCCTGGTACAG
Source organism: Bacillota bacterium (assembly GCA_023411715.1). Taxonomy (GTDB): domain Bacteria; phylum Bacillota; class Clostridia; order Acetivibrionales; family DTU013; genus JAEYOM01. Next base: position 72,510 of record JAEYOM010000040.1, read on the forward strand.
ATATTGTCGACAAGTTCCTGCCAGGCAGCCGAATTGTCAGCAGCCAGCTTGATCCTGTTTTCAAGGCCGCTTTCCATATATGGCAGATTTCTGATTTCATCGTTTGTCATTTTTCTGAGGGTCGATAGCAGAAGCTGCGCGTAATCCTGAGGGAACAGGGGACCTCTGCCTGCTTCAGTCTCACGCTCCATTATTGCAAGCGAAGTATTTGGCATACAGGATTCCAGCAGTTCTCTTGCGCCAAACCAGGGATTTGCAGATAACACCTTTCTTATTGACGTAGCGCTGCTTAAGCTTCCGGTCAATTCGACGGCATTGTAACTGTTTCCCACCCTTCCCACAGTTAGCGGAACGATCCTGCTGTTCAGCCGCTTGAGTGCCTTGAGGTATTCTATGCCCAATATATTGTTGGAATTTTTAAGTAATTCTGAAAGGTCGTCTTTATGGTACTTTGCTTTAAGGTATTCTGAAAGCGCTCTTTGTCTGGCGGCGGGGAAGGATTTTCCGGAGGACAGGCAAGCTTTGAGCAGAGTTTTATATTCGTCAGGCTCGTCAAAGAGAATAGCTGCTATCCGCTCCAATTTATTGATCAGACCGGACTCGCTGCCGAAACACATCGTGTCGACTACGCCAAGGCTGTCCAGCAGCTTGATGGCTCCATAGGCGAAATATTCCGCGCTTGACATCGCATATAATACCGGCAGCTCTATTACAAGATCTACGCCGTAATGCAAAGCCATCTCGGCCCTGGCCCATTTATCGACCACAGCCGGTTCGCCGCGCTGTGTGAAATTGCCGCTCATCACTGCAACGACACAGTCAGCTCCCGTCAATGCCCTCGACGTCTCAAGATGATACAAATGTCCATTGTGGAACGGATTGTACTCGGCGACTATTCCAAGGACTTTCATGCTTTCCTCCGGGCAGTTGTCGATGCATTACTGCTCATATTTCAAAAAGTCCTTCCCTGAATTTCATCAGATAATCCATACAGAATTCATCATAACCAAGCAAAGCTTCGGTTGCGTAGACGAAGGTCATAAGCTTGTTGTCCAGGGGATCCAGGATCGCGCCATCCATACCGGAAGTCATTGCGGCGATGAGGAAGGACTGGTTCATTACCTTGCGCGCAGGTATACCGAAGGATATGTTGCTGAGACCGCAGGTGATATGCACTTCAGGGAACTCTTCCTTTACCTTGCGGATGGTCTCGAGGGCTACTTTACCGTAATGGGTGCCTGTTCCTATCGGCCTGACCATCGGATCTATATATATATCGGAAATGGAGACGCCTTTGGCAGTAAGGCCGGATATCAGCCTTTCGGCAATCGACACTCTTTCGTCGACTGTCTCGGGCATGCCGGAATCATCCATGCACAATGCCACGATACCGGTGTTATATTCGAGTACCAGTGGAAGAACAGCATTATATCTTTCCTTTTCGAATGTTATCGAATTGATGATCGGCTTTGGTGTTTTTACTGACTTCAAAGCTCTTTCGATCGCCGCAGGGTTGGGTGAATCTATGGACAGCGGCGTGTCTACTGCTTCCTGGACGGTTTTTACAAGCCATTCCAGTTTTTCAGGCTCGTCATTTATGAACATGCCTGCATTTACGTCTATATAGGCAGCCCCTGCATCATATTGCTTTTTTGCAAGTTCCTGTACGAATGCCGTGTCAGAAGTTTCGATTGCTGCTCTTGCCGCTTTCAGAGTGCTGTTCAGTTTTTCGCCGATGATTATCATTTTTTACCGTCCTTAAAAAATAATTATTATAGGATATTTTCTTTAAATATTATAAACTAATGCAGATACTAAAACAAGAAATTACTGTAAGGCACAGACGAAACAAAAGAACCGTCCGAAACCACTGAAAAAGTCTATATTTTATTGATAAAAGCGCCTGAAACCCGCTTAGCTTCGTTACCATTTTTCCGTAAAGGGTACTTCTTCAGCAGTTTCGAACCGTCCCTGCGTTCCACTGCGTTCCCTGTGTTTCACCAGCATAGCTGTTTTACTCCTGTTTATGTTGAGGTATAATTAAGTTAGGCCGGAATTGTTTACTTATTATGTTTTCCCGATCGAAAGGAACCACAATGGAAAAAATCGCTGTTGTAGCCATAAACGGCACTATGCGCGAGTTTGACAAGCCGTATCACTACCTTGTGCCGGAAGACCTTTCCGATAACCTGCTTCCCGGAATGAGGGTCATAGTACCGTTCGGAAACGGTAACAGCCTTAAGGAAGGCTATGTTTTGGGTTTTGCTGAAAATTCCGAATACGGCCGCATGAAAAGTATAAAAAAAATAATTGATAAAAAGCCTGTATTGACCGCTTCCCAGATAGAGCTGGCAGACTGGATGAAGCAGAGGTATTTCTGCACGTATGCGTCAGCGATCAAGTGCATGCTGCCTGCGGGGATCGATGTAAAGACGCTGAAAGTCGTCAGACTGACCGGCACTCCGAATGCAGCCGGATTGGCAATGCAGGCGGGCGTACCGGTAGAGCAGGCGGGCGGTGGGGAGTCGACCGGATCCGCGTCAGTTAAGGCTCTAAAGCTGTCACCTTCGCAAAAAGCCATCATTTCGGCGCTTGAGTCAAATGACGGACTTCTGGAAATGGAAGAACTGAAAAAGCTCAGTAATGTCAGGACAGCTTTAAACAAGCATATAAGCGCGCTCGAGAAATACGGCGCAATAAAGATAGACGAACAGTATTCGGCAGCCGTAAAGGAAAAGTCCGTCCGTGTGGCGGAACTTGTGATGTCACATGAAGAAGTTGAAACGGATATCCAGAACGGCGCGATAAAAAGGATACAGCAAATCCGCATACTGGAGATGCTTCTGGAGAATGAATACATAGCGGTGTCCGATCTCGCGCGTTTTGCGTCGGTTTCGACCTCCGTCATCGATACTCTGCGAAGAAACGGTTACATAAATTACAGGGATATCGAGGTAAAACGCGATCCGCTGAGTCACAGGGAAGTAGTACGCACATCACCCATGGAACCCACACGTGAACAGGCAGAGGCGCTGGAATGCGCACGGTCGCACATGGACAGCGGCCTTTTCAATGAACTGCTGCTGCACGGAGTTACAGGGAGCGGCAAAACCGAAGTATACCTGCAGCTTATACAATACGCGCTCGAAAAGAGCAGACAGGCCATAGTGCTGGTGCCCGAGATATCACTCACACCTCAGATGACCGACCGGTTCAGGGGCAGGTTCGGCAACCTGGTTGCAGTGCTGCACAGCAGGCTTTCTCTTGGCGAGCGCTACGATCAATGGCGCCTTATAAGAAACGGTGAAGTGCAGGTAGTTGTGGGTGCGCGTTCCGCAGTATTTGCACCTTTTGAAAATCTGGGACTGATCATAATCGACGAGGAGCACG
>JAEYOM010000057.1 GCA_023411715.1 Bacillota bacterium
GATTTATTGGACATTTTCCAACAGCAGTTAACCCTTTGCTAAAACGTTGGATAAATGGTTATCATTCCGAACAAGTTCCACAGTTAAAATGTATGTTGGTATTGCTACTTATAAGGCAGGTTCAACACTGGAACCGGATTGGAAGAATAATACCGATGAGTTAATGGAACAGGTAGAATATGGAAGGGATACCGGTAAGGTAGACGGATTTATATTCTTCCGTTATGATTTCTTCAATAATAAGACGACGAAACCCGGTGTTGATAAGCTATTGGAAATTATGAAATAATCAATTAGTTATTAACTTAAAAATCAGGTTATCCTTGATTACATATTAAAATTACATATAAGCTTTTCTTTAAAATACATATTATTGGAGATGTAATATTTCTAATAATATGTATTTTTTTGCGTAAACTCCTGTGTTTAAGCCATTTCTGCCGGAAACATATAAAAAATAAGGGTTGATTTTTCATTATACTGTAGTATAATTTAAAACAAATACAAAGGGGAGCTTGCGAAAAGCAGGCTGAGAGTAAGCTGTTTTGCTTAGACCCGTAACCTGATTTGGATAATGCCAACGTAGGGATATATTTTGTGGAATTTTCTGCATATATACTTTATTGGTATATGTGCATTTTTTTTTGCAAAGTATTGTTGACAGGCCTTTCAGTTTGTATTTGCGAAAGGAGATATGATGTTTAAAGAATGTATGGAAAATGTCCGTAAAATCAAGCCTCTTGTTCACAATATTACAAACTATGTAACCGTGAACGATGTGGCTAATGTACTTTTAGCCTGCGGCGGAAGTCCAATTATGACGGATGATTTGGCGGATGTGGAAGATATTACTTCCATTTGCGGAGGGCTTAATATTAATATTGGAACACTGAATCAAAACACAATCCCCTCCATGTTTCTTGCAGGTAAAAAAGCAAATGAACTGGGACATAAGGTTTTGCTTGATCCGGTTGGAGCCGGTGCCAGTAAGCTTCGTACTGATACGGCAGTTAAGCTGATGAAAGAGATTCGGTTTAACGTAATTCGTGGAAATATATCTGAAATTAAAACTTTGGCTCTTGGAAGCGGTAGTACCAAGGGAGTAGATGCGGATGTGGCAGATGCAGTAACGGAAGCCTCTCTTGACAGCGTAGTCGCATTTGTAAAAAACTTTGCCTTGAAAACAGGAGGCATCATAACGGTCACCGGTGCGATTGATCTGGTTAGTGATGGGAAACAATGTTATGTTATCCGTAATGGAAGAGCGGAAATGGGAAAAATTACCGGAACAGGTTGTCAGCTTTCCGGATTGATGACAGCATTTCTGGCAGCCAATCCGGATAATGAACTGGAAGCTGCTGCTGCAGCCGTATGCGCCATGGGACTTGCAGGGGAAATCGGATGGAAATATATGCAGCCAAACGACGGAAATTCTACATACCGAAACAGAATAATAGATGCTATTTATAATATGGACGGTGAAACACTGGAAAAAGGAGCCAAGTATGAATTGCGATAAGAAAAGTCTGCTTTTATATGGGGTTACCGACAGGTTCTGGCTTGGCAGTGAAACCCTTTACAGTCAGGTGGAAAAAACCTTAAAAGGCGGTGCCACCTTTATTCAGCTTCGTGAGAAAGAATTGGAAGAAAACGTGTTTCTAAAGGAAGCAATTGAAATAAAAGAATTATGTAAAAGGTATCATGTTCCCTTTGTTATCAATGATAATGTAAATATAGCTATCGCTATGGACGCAGACGGAGTTCATGTGGGACAAAGTGATATGGAAGCCGGTAACGTACGCGGGCTGATTGGCCCTGATAAAATTCTCGGCGTATCGGCACAAACAGTGGAACAGGCCGTACTGGCAGAAAAAAGAGGAGCAGATTATTTAGGCGTCGGAGCAGTGTTTCATACCGGTTCTAAAGCAGATGCGGATGATGTCAGTTTTGAAACTTTAAAAGCAATCTGTGAAACTGTAAGCATTCCGGTTGTGGCGATCGGAGGTATCAGCAAAGAAAACATAATGGAACTGGCCGGTTCCGGAATATGCGGAATCGCAGTTATCAGCGCAATATTTGCACAGCCGGACATTATGAAAGCCACAGCGGAACTAAAAGAATTAACAAAAAAGATGGTGGAAAAGTGATAACAGGAGCTATTTTTGATCTGGACGGAACTATACTTGACTCTATGCCCATATGGGATAATGCCGGAGAAAATTACTTAAAAAGGATAGGAATAACGGCAGAACCGAACCTTGGTAAAATTTTGTACTCTATGAGCATGTCGGAGGCAGCTGAATATTTAAAAAATAGATATCATCCAGCCTTGACTTCGGAGGCAATAATTAATGGGATCAATCTTACCATTGAGAATTTTTACAATTGTCAGGTTCAGTTAAAGGATGGTGCGGCAGAGTTTTTAAAAGAGTTAAAACAGTCCGGTATTAAGCTGACGCTGGCAACCTCCAGTGACCGAAAGGTAATAGAATATGCATTGAAAAGGTTGAAAGTTATAAATTATTTCAGCAGGATATTTACCTGTACGGAAATCGGTGCCGGCAAAGAAAAACCTGATATTTATCTTAAAGCGGCCGAGTTTATGGAAACTGATATTAAGACTACCTGGGTTTTTGAAGATGCATTATATGCTGTTAAAACAGCAAAAAAGGCTGGTTTTAAAACAGTGGGCCTATATGATGTTTCCAGTATAACTGATCAGGATGAAATTAAAAGGTATTGTGATATTTATTTAAGTAAATTAAGTGATTGTACAGCTTTTTTAGAAAAAGCAGCTAAAATATTTTGAGTTAAAAGCGGTAAACCGGGGGCACCACCTTTTACCGCTCTATAAAATTAATGCTATGAGACTATATAAAAAATAGAGAAAAGGGCATGTGGGATTATTAAAAAGGTTTTAACCGGGCACATTTCGTAAAGTGTTGATTAGTCCATTTAAGATATCCCCGTGTTATGGTAATAAGATGAAAACAGCATTAACAATCGCGGGCAGTGATTCCTGCGGAGGCGCCGGCATCCAGGCAGATATCAAGACTATGACCGCAAATGGCGTATATGCCATGAGTGCGATCACTGCTCTTACAGCACAGAATACAACCGGCGTTTCAGGTATTATGGAAGTTACTCCTGAATTTTTAGGGAAACAGCTGGACAGTATTTTTACCGATATATACCCGGATGCAGTTAAAATCGGCATGGTTTCATCAGCCGGACTGATCGAAACCATATCGGATAAATTGAAATTCTATAGTGCAAAGAACATTGTAATAGATCCGGTAATGATCTCCACCAGTGGTTCGAAGCTGCTTCAGGAGGATTCGGTCGAAACCTTGAAAAACTGTTTGTTCTATCAGGCGGTTTTATTGACGCCCAATATTCCGGAAGCATCTGTTCTTTCAGGAGTAGCCATTTCAAATGAAGCCGATATGATAAAAGCGGCGGAAATTATAAGTAATGAATACGGGTGCGCCGTCCTCTGCAAGGGCGGACATAACGTAAACAACGCCAATGATCTGTTGTATCGAAATCATAAGTACAGGTGGTTCATCGGAGAGAGAGTTGACAACAAAAATACTCACGGGACCGGATGTACTTTATCCAGCGCCATCGCTTCCGGTCTTGCCAAGAGTATGGACCTGGAAACATCTGTCCGGTCAGCCAAGGAATATATATCAGGCGCATTGAAGGCAATGCTCGATCTGGGAAAAGGAAACGGACCGCTTAACCATGCATGGAATATCGATAACGGGGGGAAATGGCAATGAGAGAATATACAACGCAGATGGAAGCTGCGAGAAAAGGGATTACTACCGGGGAACTGAGAAAAGTAGCTGAAAAAGAGCTGATGACGGTTGAGGAACTTATGCCGCTGGTTGCCGCAGGGAAAGTGGCAATATGTGCTAATAAAAATCATAAATGCATCGACCCGCAGGGAGTCGGTTCGATGCTGAAAACCAAGATAAATGTAAACCTGGGAGTCTCAAGAGACTGCAAGGATTATAATATCGAAATGGAAAAAGTGATGGAAGCCGTTAATATGGGCGCTCATGCTATCATGGATCTGTCTTCGCACGGAGATACGATTCCTTTCCGCAGAAAGCTTACATCGGAATGTCCGGCTATGATAGGCACCGTGCCGGTGTACGATTCTGTAATTCACTACAGGAAAGACCTGGACGCCCTTAAAGCTAAAGATTTTATTGATGTGGTAAGACTACATGCCGAGGACGGGGTGGATTTTGTCACCTTGCACTGTGGTATTACAAGAAAAACCATAGAACAGATCAAAAAACACAAAAGAAAGATGAATATCGTATCCAGGGGCGGCTCTCTGGTATTTGCGTGGATGTGCATGACGGGTGAAGAGAATCCATTTTACGAGTACTTTGATGAAATTCTTGATATATGCCGTGAGCACGATGTGACGATATCATTGGGAGATGCCTGCAGACCGGGATGCCTTGCGGACGCTTCGGATGTGTGTCAGATCGAGGAGCTTGTGCGGCTCGGTGAACTTACAAAAAGGGCGTGGGAAAAGGATGTTCAGGTAATGGTAGAAGGACCGGGGCATATGCCGATGGATCAGATTGCCGCCAATATGAAACTGCAGCAGACTATCTGCAATGGAGCTCCATTTTATGTGCTGGGGCCGTTGGTAACGGATATAGCGCCCGGCTATGATCATATCACATCGGCAATCGGTGGCGCCATTGCGGCTTCAGCCGGTGCAGCCTTCTTATGCTATGTTACGCCTGCGGAACATCTGGCACTTCCGAATTTGGAAGATGTGAAGCAGGGTATAATCGCCTCGAAGATCGCCGCCCATGCCGCAGACGTTGCCAAGGGCGTCAGAGGGGCTAGGGAGATTGACGACAGGATGGCGGATGCAAGAAGAGCGCTTGACTGGGAAGCGCAGTGGGAGTGCGCGATAGACCCGGAAACGGCAAAAACGATCCGCGCAGGCAGGAAGCCCGAGCATGAAGACACCTGTTCCATGTGCGGTAAATTCTGTGCGGTAAGAAGTATGAATAAAGCGCTTGCAGGAGAGCATATCGATATTTTGTAGGCGTTAAAATACTTTTATTATAGAATTCAATAAATTATAATTATAAATAGGTCTCCCTAATTTATTGACTTAAGTAAAAAATTTAGTTATTTGACAGGAAGGAAAGCTTGCTATGGAAGGAAAAGGACATAACCATGAGGCGCATGATGTTTCGGCATATTCGCAAAGCCATAGTGAAGGTCATAATCACATGCATAGCCATGAATATACGAAAGATGTACTGAATCGCCTGTCACGTGCAGGCGGTCATCTGGAATCGGTCAAGCGTATGGTGGAGGACGGGAAGGACTGCAGTGAAGTATTGATTCAGCTGTCAGCGGTTATAGCGGCTCTTAACAATACAGGCAAGGTCATACTGAAGGATCATATTGAGCATTGTATAGTGGATGCCGTTGAATTGGGTGATAAGGCGGCAATTGAGAACCTGAATAAAGCCATTGATCGTTTTATCAAATAAATATTGAAAAACTACTAAGTGGCGATCTATCCTAATATCCCCATCCGGGGCATATCTTATGGAAAAGTCAAGATCACAGGTCATGTTATTTAGCTTAAATGCGCATTTGAGGTTATTTTTTGAATGCGCATTTTCTATCCCCCATCCGGGCTTGCGCAATAGTGAAAACACTTTATAATTAGCAGCAGAAATAGTAATGGAAAGGCAGCCTGAAAATGCACATTCCTGACAATTATCTGAGCCCTTCGACCTGTGCGGTCATGGGCGCCGCAATGCTTCCGGTATGGACGGTTGCAGTGAAGAAGTTAAAAACCGAATTATCCAGGGTGAAGGTGCCCATGCTTGGCATAGGCGCAGCTTTCTCATTTTTATTGATGATGTTCAATATTCCTCTTCCGGGAGGGACGACAGGGCATGCCGTCGGAGGTACTTTACTGGCGATCCTTCTCGGACCTTACGCCGCGTGCATTTCCATTACGGTAGCTCTGCTGATCCAGGCGCTGCTTTTTGGAGACGGCGGCGTACTGGCATTTGGCGCTAATTGCTTTAATCTGGCGTTCGTTCTGCCGTTTCTTGGGTATTTTATCTACAAATTCATCAAGGATAGGGTCAAAACTGAAAGAGGGGAATATGCCGGGATCATACTCGGTTCATATCTGGGTATCAACGCTGCGGCTTTGCTTACGGCAATCGAATTCGGCATTCAACCTCTGCTCTTCAGAAACGCGGCAGGTCAGCCGCTGTACTGCCCTTATCCGTTATCGGTATCGATACCGGCGATGACGATACCTCATCTGCTTGTTGCAGGCGTTGTGGAGGTAATATTCACAGTCGCCGTCTTTGTATTTATAAAGAAAGTTTCACCCGGTACAATATATGAAGGGTCAAAGCAAAAAATCAAATCCATTTACGGCCTGATCGTTGCGTTGATGTGCCTGACCCCGCTCGGACTTATTGCGACCGGCAAGGCCTGGGGGGAATGGGGAGCTGATGAAATAAAGGATGTGGTATCCGGCGGCAATACGCTGGGTTTTGTTCCGGAAGGAATGAAAAATGGATTCAGCTTTGAGACTATAATGCCCGATTATACATTAGGTGGTCTGCCGGGTGCGGTAGGCTATATTTTGTCTGCAGCGACGGGAGTTGCAATCTTTTTGATTTTATTTAAAATAATAAGCAGTATCAAAAAAGATAAATCCGGAAACACGCCCGGATAATGTTTGATTTCTGCGGCATTAAATTGGGAGATGAAGCCAGTGATGCCTGAATGGCTGCTAAATGACGAACGCTACATACCTCAGACGGACAAGGACACTTTTATCAACAAAAGCATCCTGTCTTTGCTTAACATTCTTTCGAGGATCCGTGCCCAAAACGGGTACAGGACAGGCCGGTTTCATGTGAACGCCGTATTGAAGCTGGCGTTTACGGCTGTTCTTATCGTGCTCCTTTCTCTTTCAAGAAGCTTTGCCTTTGTGATCATAATAAATGTATACCTTCTTCTCTCATTAAGCATGATGAAGGCGGATGAGATACTAAGGATTCTCAAGGTTGGTTTTGCTGTTGCTCTTTTTACATTTGTTGTCCTTTTGCCATCCGCTTTTATGGGCAATTACTATAGCGTGCTAATGATCACGCCCAAGGTTTTAGCCGCAGTGATATCCGTAAACATACTGTCCCGCTCCACACAATGGAATGCGATAACAGGCGCATTGAAAACTTTTTTTATACCGGACGTTTTTATTCTTGTCCTTGACATTACGATTAAATATATTTTGCTGCTTGGCGAATTTTCGCTCAATATGCTTTATTCGCTAAAGCTGAGGTCGGTTGGAAAAAATAATATCAAGTACGCCTCACTGTCAGGTGTTGCAGGAACTATGTTTATAAAGTCAAAGGAAATGGCTGAGGATATGTACACCGCAATGGAATGCAGAGGATTTACAGGAGAATACCGGGTTAGCCGAAAAATTAGCTTTACTTTTGCCGACCTTATTTTCATACTGGCAAATGTTTTAATCATCTATACTTTTTTCTATCTGGGAAG
>JAEYOM010000121.1 GCA_023411715.1 Bacillota bacterium
AACAGCAATATCAAGTCGTTTGAGCTAGTTGCAGAATGCGTTCGATATTGAGCGGTGTCTGTCAAAACGGCTTAGGCTGAAGCCGGATGATGTTTATGAAGTTTTTCATATCAATTTCGAAGGAGAAGGCTGACCTGCCAATGGATAGTGTCAATGTAATCTCAAAAAGAAAACAAAATAATGGAGGTAGTGTTTAATGGCATTCTTTAATAGTGCAGTAGATCTTTTAAAACTCTTGTTTCGCTCTGGGCGCCGGACTTGCAATCTAGGGTGTAATCAATCTGCTAGAAGGCTATGGCAACGAAAACCATGGTGCAAATGAACAGGGCTCATATGGAAGCAAGCGGAATACCGATTAATGAGATAGACAGCCATAGACGTTATTGTACTAAAGCTTAACTTTATATAAAATACTTACGAGTGTTTTGACAATATTGCGTTGGAGACTCCTTCATGTATTTTTTAAACACCCGACAAAAATAATTAATATCATCAAATCCTACCGACATGGCTGCTTCCGTAACATTGCAGAGACCTTGATTAAGCAGAATTACAGCCCTTTCTATTCGGTAGCGGTTGATATAATCGGTCAGGGTTCTGCCAGTCGTTTGTTTAAAAAGCCGGCAAAAATACCCTTGGGACATATGTGCTATACTGGCGGCTTTTTCGAGCAATATCGGATTATTGTAATTGTTCTCAATATAAGTGATAACTTTTTCAAACCGTTTTCGCCTTTTTGTCAGCACTTCAGCTTCGCGAAAATTTATCGACTTTTCCACATGATTGCGCAACAGTTCAGAGAGCAAACGATAAGTAACGCCCAGCAGTTCCATCTCATAGCCTTCCTGCTTTTTAGCGAACTCATACGTTAAATTATTTAAAATTGATTCAATTTTTATATTGTAAATTAAAGGCTCAAATAGTATTAAATGATCATACATGGGTTGCAAATATTTTTCACTGCAGGCAGGGATTCCATAAGAACATAATAAAGTTAAATCAACGCGAAAAACTGTGTAGCTAAGTTCATCCGAAAGGCTTTCTCCATAATGTGTTTCGCCGCTATTGATAAGTAGAATATCACAGGGTTTCACTCTCACGGGCTTTTGACTTACATAAATTATAGCGGTGCCTTTTGTAAAATGAAAAAGTTGCAAATGATGTTCATGAGAATGCACATCAAAGATAGGGCCCTGCCTAGTTTTAAGATGCTCTGATATTGAAATTGGGAAAGAAGTGTCGGCAAGTTCTAAAAGTAAAGTATTATCATTCATTCTTCGAACCTCCCCAATGTCAAAATAATGCTAATTCAGTTCAATCGTGTTCATTCACCTTCAATTGATTTCTGTTAAAATAATGATAGCTTATTTCAGACGAATAATCAATTATGACTATCGGGGCATCTCATAAAAGGAATTGTATTGGAAGTGGCTGTAGAATAATATGGCATACATTAGCCATCTATTAAAGCCGATCAAGGTTCAATCTGAGCTGATACGACAGTCATATAATCAATTTGTGGAGATGTTATAGATGAATGAACACACAGGAAGAAAACTCTTTATTCTATCTTTCTCGCATTTAGTCAATGACTGGTATATGAATTTTATCCAGTCTATGCTTCCTTTACTTGTTGCGGCAGGTTTGAGCGCGAGCAAAGGAGGCTTTTTGGTTTCGATGTTTACTATTACTTCATCCCTAATGCAACCGGTTATCGGATCGGTGGTAGATCGAAAAAACCAGAAATGGTTTGTCTATGTTGGCACGATATTTATGGCGATTTTACTTAGCCTTTTTGGCCTGATTAAGAGCTATCCGCTGCTGCTCATCGTGGTCGGAATTGCCGGACTTGGAACAGCAGCTTTTCACCCGCAAGCCTCGGCTATGACTGCTGCAATCAGCAAGCCTGAAAAGCGCAGCACCTTTCAGGCAATTTTTATCGCAGCTGGAAACATAGGTTGGGCACTCACGCCACTGATTGCAGTGCCTGTTGTTGAAAAATTCGGACTTTCCGTCACACCTGTTTTTGTTTTTCCCGGACTGCTTGCCTTTTTTCTGTTGCTTACTGTGTCAAAATCCTCTATGGGCCCGAAAAAAGGACATGCACTGTTGCTGCCAGTACTGCGCAAGTCATGGAAAGAACTGACTAAAATCATGTTAGTGGTTGCCATGCGCTCACTGACCTACTTTGGTATGGTATCCTACCTTTCCATATATCTAAAGCATCGTGGTGTATCGACGCTTGTTTCCAGCAGATTGCTTTTTTTAATGTTGTTTGCAGGTGCTCTGGGCGGGCTTTTGGGAGGCTTTTTGGCTGATCTCTTTGGAAGGAAGTCCGTATTGTCTGTTTCGCTTTTTCTTTCTGGAATTCTGTTTGTTTTATTCTTTTTTACAACTGGCATCATCAGTTACATACTGCTCACGCTTGCGGGCTCTGCATTACTCGCATCATTTTCTATCACCGTTGTGCTGGCACAGAGCCTGATTAGCAAAAATGCCGCGATGGCATCAGGATTGATGCTTGGTTTTGGCACCGGTATCGGCGGCTTGGGGGTCGGGCTACTGGGAATATTGATTGACCATGCCGGAGTAAATTTCGCCATTATACTGCTCGCCGTTACTCCGCTAATAGGAGCGTTCTTAAGTTTATTTGTAAAAAAAGCCGATCCAAAATAAGTCGCATACAGCCTTGATTACCAAAAACCGACCGTAAGATTGGCCAACTAATATTTATACTTGTTTTTCCACACCTCCAAACTTGCGGGGTTGGAGGCGTTCCTATGTCCATCCGGTATGCTTCTCCATATTATTGGCCGCAAACTTGTGACCAAGCGTGACAGGCGGACATCAAATATTTCCGCATAGCCTGTATTGATGTTTCAAAAAAAGCCTAAGCTTCTCTGCGGATAATTCTGCCCTTTGAGACACTCTCCCATTGAGTATTTTTTTGACTATCAGCAAGGACAAGCTCTTGTATCACTTCGGGCCAAGTTGGCCCGAAGTCCTGTGAAGGAACACCATGTGCCGAGCTCAGTCCCTGTTTTGGGTATCTTCTCAACAACAAGCTGCCGGGGGTTGTGCTCATGACTTCTTCAACGCCTGAAAATCTTAAGGAGGCGCTTGCTGCTGCGGATGTTGAAATATCCGCTTCAGAAGCGGAAGGCCTATTCAATGTATAATGGGAAGAAGTTGTCGATTCTGCGTTAATAACAGCATATAATTTATACTCAAATACCGTTTTAATAATCAATTGACATTTTATGTTATAACCTTCTTAAAACTGGATATAATATCCTATAACATTAATCTATTAATCAAGGAAGGTGTGATTTCAATGTATGAGAATGTTACATACGCAGAACTTAAGGGCCTCCCAAAAGAGCAGAAGACTGAAGCTTTAAAAGAATTAAAGAACTTATATAAAACACAAAAGGAACTGGCGGATAAATTAGGTGTTAGCCCGAATCTTCTCTATAATATGATGTCAAGGTATGTTAAAGATAGACATACCGAAAATGGGAAAACGGCTATGTTGGAAGTGGTAGAGAAGCCCAAAAAGATCAAGAATCCGGTGAAAAAGCAGAAAGTACAGAAACAGGATGTTGCGGCTCCTGACATTTTTACTATAGGCCCGGAGACAAAAGGTGAAGTCTTTTCTATATCAATTAAAAAGAATGTTTTCGGAGAGGACGCCCAGGTGTTCTTGAATGGAATTGGTGTCACGCTTTTAAAAGGTCAACAATACGCTATTGAGGTAAAAATTACAGAAAAATAGATAAGGAAGAGGCGCATATCAAGATATGCGCCCATTCTTTACATGTCTCAATGGATCCCAGGTGCAACCGATTAGTTCGGTATATATTCCGGGATATCAATTAAATTATTTATTATCTGTGGTATACCGAGAAGACAGCTATCCGGTATAGAGAAGACCGAGGTTGTCATCATGGGCGAGGAGTTAGGATACTGATTAAATAGTTTTATTACCTGAAAAAACGCTTACCCGATCAATTCTATATCAGGTAAGGGCTTTTTTATACTTTAGATATATGCCGGCAAGCTGCCACTATTATATGGCCTTAATGCGTTCGGTCCGTATAACCGTAGAAAAATAGAGCACTATTCATACAAATAACTGCATCAGGGAATAGAGACTTAAGAATGTCGGTATCTTCCTTAGATCCGGACTCAATCCATTCATATATACCGCTAATGAAATGATAAAAAAATCAATTCGGCAGCATTAACTACGATTTCTATTTTTCTATGCACAATATTGAGTTAAAATATATCTTAAGGTAACATAATAATTTTCCAGGTGGTGTGTCAATAATTTGAAGCTTTTTGAGGTCCTTCCCCAGAATTTGTTCTCCATACTCGTTTCAAAGAACAGAAACCTTTATGTAGATGCCCTTTTTGTCCTGCGGAAAGCTTTCAAACAGGAGATGACCATTAACAGGAGCGACCTGGTCGCCATGCTTGTTGCAAATCTGGATGAGTCTATGCTTGAAATGGATATGGAAGCGGAGAAAGAAGAATTCGACTCTCAGGAGGAAGGTACGAAAGCCGGACAGGGATTATCTTCGACGGCGCACTATATTTTAAGAAGGCTCAGGGATACCGGCTGGATCGAAGTAGAATACCAGACGGATTCCTTCGAAGAGAATATCACATTGCCCGATTATACGGTAAAGCTTATCAACCTTCTGTATTCCTTTACCGACGAAACTGTACGTGAGTACAATTCCTATGTTTATTCCACCTATTCCGCGCTCAGGACTGCGGACAGCGAGCGTGACGATTTCATGTACAACGCTTTGTTAACGGCTTACGACAATACCATAAAGCTTGTCGACGAGCTAAAAACTCTTCACAACAATATCAGAAGATATCACCAGACACTTAACAGCTATGCCACGGCCAATGATGTACTGAAAGGACATTTTGACGAATACAAGACGCAAATCATGGACCGGATATACCATCCCCTTAAGACCCTCGATTCCGTACCGCGCTTCAAAATACCGATTACGAAAATACTTGCGGACTGGCTGGCGGACTGCGAGCTCCGTCAGAAAATCGTAAGTCAGGCCGTTATACGTGGTAAATATCCGTCTCAGGACGAAGCGATGGATGATATTATCTTGAAAATGGGTGAGATAAGCGATATCTATGACGGAATGGATGGTATGCTGGAAGAGATTGACCGGAAAAACAATGCATACACCAGAGCTTCTATTGAAAAAATGCATTATCTGTTGAATACCGACAGAAGTATCAAGGGGAAGCTGGTGGAAATCCTGACTTCAAATACTGCCGGTTCAGAACGGCTTCAGGAGACGCTTGCGGATAGCGTGAATCTCTATATGCAAAGGTTTATAAATGAAAAATCCATATATGTAAAAGCGAACAGAAGCTTGAGAAAAGAAGGAAAACCGCTAGGCCTGCCGGAGAATGAACCGGAGTTTGGACGGGATGCCGTTTCGGGTTTTATGGAGAAGGCGCGGAAACTTTACAGCCATCAGAAGGTTATTGCTTTCATAGACAGGATTATGACCGGAAAGCTTATAGTCAACAGCAGCGAGATAGCACTGCAGAATGATGAAGAATTTATCCTGCTGATTCTGGCTGCGTTGAAAAACGGTGAAAAGAGCCTTTTGTACAAAGTTGAGTTCTTGGAGGGTTATTTGGAGTCCGGGGGATACCGGATCCCGAATATGAGGTTTATCAGAAAGGGAACAGAGAAACATGTGGGTTGAATCTTATGAAAAGTTGGGCAATTCGGAGCGGGAAGAATGGAAAAGGCTTGTGAACGTGCTTTTATCAAAGACGTTTATCACCCGGGATGTTTACGACCCGAAGGAGGGTCTGATGAAAATCAACTCGGAATATCGGTTTCTGGAAAGACATTTTGAATTGGTTTCCGAATACCTTTCCTATTCGGGCTGGGATGTCAGGAAAGACAATCAGTTCGGTGTGATTTCGATTGAGAATATTTATGAATATAACAGAGTCAGGCTGGATCGATTTACCACTCTGATTCTGTACACTATTCGTCTGATTTTTGAAGAAGAACGGGAACGGATCACGTTAAGAAATGAAATAATGACTACGACAGGTCAAATTATTCACAAGATGATTGCGTTAAACATATTCAAGCGCAAACCTTCCGACAAGGACATTACGGACAGCCTGCGGCTTCTGGCAAACCATAATATCATACAGAAGATATCAGGAAGCTGGGAAAATGCAGATACAAAGCTCCTTATACTTCCGACGGTCCTGTTTGTAATTACCAATGAACGAATCAGCAGAATTTATGAGCTCCTGGATACCGAAGAGGATTCCGGTGGAGCCGATATTCAGATAGAGATGGATGCGCCTGAGGAATCCGGGATTATCAGGGGAGAGGAGGAAGGAACATGAAGCATCTTAAGAAATTGCTGCTTATTCACTGGCATTTTTTCAGCTTTGAACTGGTGGAATTTGATAAAATCAACTTTCTTACCGGAAAGAACGCTTCCGGTAAATCAACCATGATCGATGCGCTGCAGCTTTTGATGCTCGGCGATGCAAACGGCAGAAACTTTTTCAACAAAGCTGCCAACGAGCGTTCCGCCAGGAGCCTCAAGGGATATTTGCGATGTGAATTGGGCGATGACGGAGGTACCGGCTTTAAATATCTTAGAGAAGGCCGATTTACCAGCTATATTGCCTGCGAATTCTTTGATGATATAAAGCGTTCCTCTTTTACCATCGGAGTTGTTTTTGAAAGTTATGAGGACAGTACCGACGAACACAGGTTTTTTGTGCTGGAGTCGGGGTTCCCTGATAATTGCTTCGTGGCCGGAGGAGTTCCTTTGACATATAAGGATCTCAGGACTATGGTGAATAAAAATTATAAGAAGGGGAAATACGAATTTCCCGACTCGGACAGGGGATTCCAGGAAATCCTCAAGGGGAAGTTCGGAGGTCTGAAAAACAAGTATTTCAGCCTCTTCAAGAAAGCGGTATCCTTTACGCCCATCACCGATATCGAAACTTTTATCACAGAGTATGTCTGCGATGTAAAAAATCCGGTGGATATTACCCTGATGCAAGATAATATCAGGCACTATAAGAGGCTTGAATATGAAGCCGATCTGATGGGGGCGAGGGTCGGCAGTCTGGATGCAATCTCTGCAAAATATATTAGCTACACCGAGGAAAAACAGCGTCTGGAA
Organism: Bacillota bacterium; assembly: GCA_023411715.1. Taxonomy (GTDB): domain Bacteria; phylum Bacillota; class Clostridia; order Acetivibrionales; family DTU013; genus JAEYOM01. The sequence goes on from JAEYOM010000121.1 coordinate 7,224, forward strand.
ATCCAGAGCTATATCGTGGATAGGGCGAAACTGCAGAATTTGCGGGATACCATCCGCTCCCTGAAGGACAAGCTTGTTAGCTTGGAGGATGAAATCGCTGCTCTGCTGAAAAAGCAAACAGAAGCCGCAGCGGCTGCCGAAATTGAAAAGCAGCACAGGGACAAGCTTATTGAGGACAGGTCAAAATCGGACGTTCATAATAAGCTCCAGGAATTGAGGAGACAGAAGGGCGATTTAACCTCCAAAATCAATGAATTGGAGCATAACCTCGAACAGTCCGTCCAAAAGCTCAGGAGGTATGCTTTGGAATGGAGGAGTGTTGTCAGGCGGTACGAGGCGCTCCCCAGACACGCTGGCAATGTTTTGGAGAAGCAGTTTGCCGCTGCGTTGGACGAGGTTAGGGATTTTTCATTAAAAACCGGTAATTATACCGAACAGCTTCTTAATACCAGCGCCATTAATGTTTCGGAGCTTACGGAAGAAATGTTTTCATCCTTACTGGAGGATACTGATGGGTTCAGGAAGGCCTCTACGGGCTTACTGTACTCAATCCGGAACAAAGAGAGCGAGCTTCACAATGAACTGGATACGCGGGCTGAAAGGTTGAAAGCGCTCGAAAAAGGAATCAAAGCTTATAATCCGAAGCTTATATCACTGAGGGACGAAATAAAAAAGGAATTGACTTCGAAATATGGACAGGATATCCCGGTGCACATTCTTGCCGATCTTCTGGAGATCAGGGATGAGCGCTGGCGAAATGCGGTCGAGGCATATCTGCATACACAGAAATTTTACCTGCTGGTGGAACCGAGGTACTTTGTGGATGCCCTGAAAGTCTATGACAGGTTGAAATTCCAGATGGGCTTTTACGACTGGGGTATCGTGGACTCCGGAAAGCTGGAAAAAAGCAAACCGGTCTGTGACAAGGGGAGCCTTGCGGAGGAGGTCATCACCGGATTTCTTTATGCGCGGCAGTTTATTGATTTTGTAATGGGCAAGGTAATGAAATGCGATTCGGTGGGGGAACTGAGGCTGTATGACAAGGCGATTACAGACTCCTGCATGCTGTATCAGGGTTATGTGGCCAGGCAGTTGAATCCGGACAGGTGGAAGGATCCTTTCATAGGCAGGAAAGCGATAGAAGAACAGATCCGGAATGAAAAAAGCGCCATCGAAAAGCTGGATATAGATCTTTCGGCTTGCAGTGAATATGAGACGGCGGTTTCAAGCGCTGCCAATATGACGCTGATTAACAAAAATGAATCGGAAGGGTATCTTAAGCTTTTTGAAAAGGCGTCGGCATTGCCCGGCTGGAAGACAGAACTGTCAGAGGTGCTGGAACAGGAGGGGAAAATCGATCTTTCCTGGCTGAATGAATTGAATGGTCAGATCACAGAGTCTGAGTACAGGATAAAGCAACTGGAACAGGAAGACAGACGATCCGGTAATGAAAAGGCAAAGCTGGAGAAGGAGCAGGATGACATTCGCAAGGAGAAATTACCTCTGGCTGAACAGAACGAAGAGAATGCAAGGAAGGATATGGCATCCCGGTACAATACCAACTGGGTGGAGGAAACCGGTGAACCGAGGTTCTTAAAAGAGTTGCAGTCCAGAAAGTCGGCACGGGAAGTTTCCGATAATTTCAGCTCCCAGCTGGAGAGGACACGGAGCCAGACGCAAAAGAAAAGGGACGATCTGGAAACCGCCAGATCCGACTATAATAAAGAATACAAGGCTCCGCACGATATTAAGCAGCCTGATAATTCCGCCTATGAAAAGGAACTCGATGAATTGAAAGTCATCCGGCTGCCCGGTTATCGAAAGCAGATTCAGGATGCCAAAGACAAGGCGTTCCAGCAATTTCAGGAAGATTTTCTTGCAAAGCTGAAGTCCAATATAGATACGGTTAGCTCCCAGATCGTCGAATTGAACGGCGCGTTGAAGGAAAGCACATGGGGTAATGAGCGCTACCGCTTTACCCTGTCACCGAAGCAGGAATACATTCGTTATTACAACATGATCACTGATGAAATGCTGCTGGAAGGCTATAACATTGCGTCCCAGATTTTTCGGGACAAGCATCGTGACGCCATCGACGAGCTCTTCCGGCAGATCATCGATGTGGATTCCGAGCTTAATGCGGATGCCAGAGCTGAGCTGGAGAAAAACATAAAACGCTTCACGGATTACAAAACCTATCTCAACTTTGACCTTGTTGTAACAGATGCGGAGGACAGAACCCAGAGACTTTCCAAGACGCTCCAGAAGAAGTCGGGCGGGGAAACCCAGACTCCGTTTTACATTTCCGTACTCGCATCCTTTGCTCAGCTGTATAGGATACAGGATCCGGCATATAACCGCATCCGCCTGATAGTATTCGACGAGGCCTTCAGCAAGATGGACAGCGAGAGGATCCAGGAAAGCATAAGGCTGTTGCGCAAATTCGGATTCCAATGCATCCTTTCCGCTCCGCCGGAGAAAATCGGCGATATTGCGCCGCTTGTGGACAGGAACCTTTGTGTAATCCGGGACAGGACCACTTCAATTGTGCGCGCCTTCGACGGGAAGAAACTGATGGAGGAACAGCAGGCGGAGGAAGAGGTTAGTTCCACGAGAGAGTAGCGGTTGCGAATGGACATTTTATCGGAGGAAGTAAATGGAGTACAAGAGGCTCATTCTTAACAGACTGCTGGACAAATATGAAAAAAGCAGATCCTTTACTGAAGGCAGTTCAACACGCAGGATTCTCCTGAAAATGCGGGATGCGGACGTCGCTGAATACGATGTGGAAAAGCCGCTGGTCAGGGAGACATTCAACAGCGCTGTCAGGGAGCTGGCTGACAAAGAATTGGTCGGATATGAATGGCTGAAGTATGAAACCGGCAACATCATTGAAAAGGTATGGCTGGTTGTTGACAATGTGGAGAAGGCCTATATGGAGATATCCAGAAAGCCGAAGAGAGATAAGCTGGACACTATTTTGCAATATACGGAAAGGCTGCTGGCGGAAGCTGCTGCCTTATCCTGGTCGAGAGCTTTTCTTGGCGATGTGAAAGCCGGCATACTTGAAAAATCCTCCATCTCCGGCCTTCTGCCGGTCGGCGAGGAACAGGCCCTTGCTGTATTGAGGGCATTAGAAGGAGTCCTTGGCATCGGTAACAGCGAATTACTGGAGCGGGTCTTCAGTCTTCGCTGTTTTGGAGACTCCAAGTATTTCGAGAAAAAGGTAAAGAGCAGAATTGTGGGCATTCTCCGAAGGTATCTGAACCAGTGCGAAGAATCCGCCGAAATGACGGATGATGAAATACTGGCACAGGTCGGGATCCTTCAAGCGCCGGAACTGATAGAGTTCAAAGGAGGCATTTCCGGAGAGATCAACGGCAGTGTCGTGGATTTCTCCATATTTTCGTTCGGAGTATCGATCAATTCGGATACGGTGCGCGCAATGAAAATAACTAAAATGGGGCCGGTAAAAAAGATCCTGTTTATCGAAAATAAAGCAAATTATGTTGACTTTATCTCTAAAAACACGGATCAATCATTAATGACCGTATACCACGGAGGCTTTTACAGCCCTGTAAAAAGCCTGTTCTTCAGAAAGTTATATGGAGCCGCAGCAGAATGCGGCGGCCCGGAAGGTCAAGACGGAACAAACCATGCAATAGCAGACACAGCGGTAGAATTCTTCCATTGGAGCGATATTGACCTTGGAGGTTTTTTGATATTCCACAGACTCAAAACTAACATCATTCCCTGCTTGAAACCCTACTTAATGGATGTGGAGGCAATGAAAAGCAGAGAAGCTCATGCGGCTCAGATTGATGACAAATATACGGGTAAAGTTGAAAAGCTCATGAATGATCCGGAATATGAGGAACTGCGAAGTGTTATGGAATACATGCTGGAGCATCGCATCAAGCTTGAACAGGAGGCGTTTTTGCTATAGGTTTCTTTAAAAAGCTAATTGCCTTTGCAAAGAAATAATATTATAAGAAGGTTATCTCGCAAGTCGCAGAACTGGCTGTCAGTATGGAAAATGAAACTATGGATATGGTATACTGAAAAATATAAGACAGGCAATTTAGTGGAGGACCCGGTTATGCAGAAAATACCTGCCAGCTTTGTGGCATTTGATTTGGAGACCACTGGTTTTGCGCCGCCGTGCAGGATCATTGAGATCGGGGCGGTAAAGGTCGTGGACAATAGGGTAACCGAACAGTTCCAGACGTTTGTAAATCCCTGTTGCAGATTGCCGGCACATATTACGGAGCTAACCGGAATCGAGGATGAAATGGTGAAAAATGCGCCTCTGATTCAAGAAGCTTTGCCGCGGTTCCTGGAGTTCCTCGGCGATTTTCCGATGGCTGCCCACAATGCGTCATTCGATATGCAGTTCATCAATCATGAAGTGCGAAAGATCGGCAGGAGTCTCTCAAACCAGGTAATTGATACCCTGGCATTATCCCGCCGCTGTTATCCCGGCCTGCGGAATCACAAGCTGGCTACGGTTGCTCAGCATATAGGTGCAGTCAATCAATCCGCTCATAGGGGCATGTATGACGCCATGGTCGTCGCTGAAATACTATTGAAATTGGCATAGTGTGAGATTTGGTATGGGGAATAGAGGATATCTTTCATTGGGGCTTATGCGCAATCAGATTTTCCCAAGGTTTTGTTCATAGCAGTCCAAAAGCTCCTGCTCTCTGAACAGGCTGGAAACCGCTTCTTCATAGTCGCGCAGTCTTGGGGCTTTTCTGTTTTTCTTAAATATTTGTCGATACTGTTAAAGCAGGTATGGCGGGCATTCCTGTAGATATAGCCGGTCAGGCCTTCCATCGGCGCAAAACCAGAGATTCATAGCTGTAATATGACAGCCTTCCGCTCAGCCTTCCTAACAATATGTCTTCTCAGTATACCACAGATAAGGTATAATTTATTTAATATCCCGGAATATATACCGAACTAATCGGGCGTCATCCGGAATCCATTGAGATTATTGCATTTAAAGGCTGCGACACGATAACGGTCGATGCCTGTTATGATAAAATAGTATATAGGGGGAAGAAGAAAATGATAAGTATTGATAAAACCATGAAAAATCTAATCGCTCGCGGCTTTGACGCCAGCTACTTTGCCACTGGGAAGGAAGCGTCCGACTATATAGCATCACAATTAAAGGGTGAGACTATAGGCTTCGGCGGCAGCAAGACTGTAGAGACGCTTGGTTTGTTCGAACGGCTTGGCGAAAACAACAAAGTGTACTGGCACTGGAAACAGGAGAAAGTTGAAGCACGCAGGAACTCTGCCGCCGCAGAGGTTTACCTGACCAGCGCAAACGCAATTGCCGAATCCGGGGAGATAATAAACATCGACGGCTCCGGCAACAGGGTGGCAAATACTCTGTACGGCAAGAAGAAGGTCTACATAATTGTCGGTACCAACAAAATCGCGGAGAACTTCGATAAAGCGTTGTGGCGTGCAAGGAATATCGCTGCGCCGCTTAACGCCAGACGCTTAAATATAGACACACCGTGCGTCAAGGGCGAGCTGAAGTGCTATGACTGCAGCAGCCCTGATCGTATCTGCAGGGGGTTGACCGTCCTCTGGAATAAGCTATCCGGCATAGAGAAGACCGAGGTTGTCATCATAGGCGAGGAATTAGGCTACTGATTAAATAGTTTTATTGCCTGAAAAAACCCTTACCCGATCAATTAGATATCAGGTAAGGGCTTTTTTATACTCTAGATATATGCCGGCAAGCTGCCGCTATTATATGGTTTAAATTTCCAACAGCCCCGCATCGGCCAGATATAAAGTATTCCACCGACGGCCTTCTCAGATTGTGGGGTTGATTCCGACATAGATTTTTCATCTGAAGCATTACGGGAAGAAACGCTTGCAGAATAGCACAAACCTATCATTAAAATATTGTTACAAATCCATATCTATTCTTGTGCTCCAGATTTGATAAAAGTATACTTAAATTATGGATATCCTTCATTATGTTTCCGGGTTTTGCTGAACATAAGGATCAGAAGGGAACTGAAGATAAAGCCTTTTTTTCGTCGAAGTCAGGAGCTTCGAGCAAAAGGAGAAAAATGTCAGGACAATTAAAATTAATCTCATCTATAACAATTGTTTTCTTTCTGTTTATATCCGTCCCAGTGATGGTTTTTGCTGAAAGCAATAAAACTGCTACTGTTGCAGCGGGGGTCCTGAATTTAAGGCAAAACCCGACTGTTTCATCAATGATTCTCTGTCAACTCCCCAAAGGCGTGCAGGTTTTGATCACAGAGGAAAGGGCTGGCTGGTACAAGGTTACGGTTGCTGTTAACAGGAAAGAACTTACAGGTTGGGTAATGGGTCAATATATTTCCATTGATTCCAATAAGGGGCAAGAAGCTGCTAATCAGAATGCCTCTACACGAAAGGATTCAGTACAAGGGAGCGAGACTGGGCAGGCATCATCACAAAGCGGTGTGGCTCAGAGAGGTACAACCCAAGAAGGTACAACCCAAGAAGGTACAGCCCAAGAAGGTACATCACAAGAAAGTACAACCCAAGAAGGTACATCACAAGAAGGCTCAATTCGTAGTGATACGGCAGAGGGCGCATCAAAGGAAAACACAACTCAACAGTCAGCTGTACAGGGGACAATCAACATTGTTAATGCGAGTGTACTAGGTGCAGTAAAAATTAATAAAATCAGCCCCGGAACAATCAATGTACTCAGTGAAAGTACTATCTTTGCAATCCGAACAGGTACAATCAGCGTAATTAGTGTAAATCCGGGCAGAGAAGACACGACCGGCCTGAATCCGGCAAACGCAAGCACCGCGGGTATTAGTCCGGCCGGCTCAAGTCCGGACGCCATCGGACCTAATGCGGAGGAATTAATCAGATTTGCAAAATCCCTTCTTGGGGTACCATATGTATATGGGGGCATGTCGCCTGCCGGTTTCGATTGTTCAGGATTTACCAGCTATGTGTTTGGCGCATTCGGCATCAGGCTTGAACGGGTTTCAACGGATCAGGCCAAACAGGGAATGGAGATTTCAAGAGAGAATCTCAAGCCTGGAGATCTGGTGTTTTTTGACACGAACGGAGGACGCAGCGTTATAAACCACACCGGTATTTTCATAGGCGATGGAAAATTCATTCATGCTTCCTCCGGAACCTCCTCTTGTGTCATCATTTCAGATCTGACAACGGGCTATTATACCGACAATTTTATGACAGCCCGCCGCATATACCAAACGCCTTGATCTTTCTATCGGCGAAAATAGCTCGATGTAAGATTCATAATACTTTTGTCTACAGTTCTGCTATTCATAAAATATAGTAATAAGCCAATTTTCGTTATTGAAGGGGCAATTCGAATTATGGTATACTCTGCTTAGTTGAATGCAAAAATAGCCGGGTCCTAACTGAATAAAGGAACGCTGAATCCAAAAGAGCGGGAGAACCAAATTGGGGGTGAATCCTGGGCCGTAGCTCAGGTAGGGTCATCTTTCGATCCGAATCCGTCAGCTAATCTCGTAAGCGTGGAAAGAGAAGGTGTTGCATATGGCTTTGTAACTATACCCTTTTTGGGTGAAGAAGCTGCAGAATTTTCTCTGCGGCTTTTTTATTTCGTGCGTCCAGCGAAGCTGGACCACACTTGCCGGTGCAAGTCCGGTACGGGTAATTGCCAGCGATGGGATTTGTTTTCGAGTAAAAGGCAGATCATTGTATATTTTTAAGAAAGGTGTGAGGAGCGATGAATAAACCATTTTCCGGAACTACTGCCGAAATATCGGCTCTTTCAAGTTTATGCGAACTGAACAGTATGATCGACCCTTCACTTTATGGTAGATTTGACGTAAAGAGAGGGCTGCGTGATGTAAATGGGAAAGGTGTACTAGCCGGCTTGACTGAGATTTCCGAAATCGTTTCCTCCAGAGTGGTCGATGGGGAAGAACAACCCTGTGAGGGAAAGCTGTACTATCGGGGAATTGATGTTGAGGAAATTGTTGATGGTTTCATCAAGGAAAACCGTTTTGGGTTCGAAGAGGTGTCCTATTTGCTTCTGTTCGGGCAACAACCTGATATTCGAGAATTGCATAAATTCAGCAGTATCCTGGGGGAATATCGTTCACTGCCAACCAACTTTGTATTGGATACCATTATGAAAGCTCCCAGCCGGGACCTTATGAATGGGCTCGCTCGAAGTGTTTTGACGCTGTATTCCTATGATGAGTCTGCTGATGATATTTCCCTGCCCAATGTATTGCGCCAATCGCTGCAGTTGCTGGCACTGTTTCCTCTGCTCTCAGTATATGGATACCAGGCTTATTGTCACTATCATGACGGAAAGAGTCTTCATATTCATTCACCCCAGGTCAACCTGTCCACGGCGGAGAATATTCTGCACCTGCTGCGTCCCGACAGCCGGTACACGCCACTGGAAGCCAGGATTCTCGATGTAGCGCTTGTATTGCACGCGGAGCATGGCGGCGGAAATAACTCCACTTTTACCACTCATGTAGTAACCTCTTCCGGAGCGGACACATATTCCGCCATTGCGGCGGCTCTTGGATCCCTGAAGGGGCCCAGGCATGGCGGCGCAAATATCAAGGTGGTGCAGATGTTCGAGGACATGAAGAAGAAAATAGGAGACTGGACCAATGAATCACTTGTTGCGGACTATCTTTCCAAGCTGCTGGATAAGCAGGCGTTTGACTGTTCAGGTCTGATCTATGGTATGGGGCATGCGGTATACTCCCTGTCGGATCCCCGTGCGAATGTGCTGAAAAGCTTTGTTGAGAGTCTCTCAAGAGAGAAAAACAGGATGGAGGAGTTCCAGTTATACTCGCTGGTGGAACGGCTGGCTCCGGAAATCATAGGAGAAAAACGCCGTATCTACAAAGGTGTCAGTGCCAATATCGATTTCTACAGCGGCTTTGTTTATGATATGCTTGACCTGCCGCAACAGTTGTATACCCCCTTGTTCGCAATTGCCCGTATGGCTGGTTGGGCGGCACATCGTATCGAAGAGATCGTAAATGCGGGCAAGATCATACGCCCTGCTTATAAGTCTGTTTCAAACAGGTCCTGTTATCTTACCCTTGACAAGCGGAGTTCAAAGCTTGGTTAAGCAAACCTCCATAATTGCAATTGAGAAACTGCGGCCCATTTTTTCATTGCTTCAAAGGTTGCAGGATAAAGAGCTTTCAACAGGGCCGTATCGCTTGGGATGCGTCCGTGGTGCTGGTCTATGGAAGTGCCCCAGATATTACTGCGTATAAGCCATAAATGGCTGCCGGACAGCATGAATACCCCCGACAAAGCGGGGGATATTCATGAGAGTATTTTCTTTTACTGTTATTTTATCTGTCATTTAGCTTTCACATCAATACTCCATCCATTGATGTTTTCGACATATTTCTGCGCGGAGTCTACCGTATTTACCTGGCTTATGCTGAAGGTAGACGGATCGACATCTGTATTCGCTGTAAAGACCAAAGTGCAGACATCGACGTTTTTCCCGGAGTATCCCGGCTTGTCACCTATCATCGTCGCGCCGATCAGCAGGTTGTTGGGACTGTCCTTTTTGAAAATAGTACTTATTCCATTTATGGACGATTTCAATCCGCTTTTGTAAGAAACTTTACTCTTATCAAAATTCAGGTTGAACTGATATCCATACATATCGGAAACTGCTCCGGCATGGATCGTAACAGTGAGCTCCTGCCCTTTCTTTACCTTGGCAGAGGGAGCCTTTGAAGTCTGAGCCGGATTGCCGGGCAGGCTTGAATCCGGAATCGTTGCCATTACCGGTTTAGCACCGCTATCCATATTCCTTAATGTATTATTTAGTTTATCTATGGAGGTCTTGAGCGATATCAGCTCTTTATTGCCGTTTTCCATATCTGAAAATTCCGAGAGCTTTGTAAGAATGCTTTCAAGATCGGACTCCAGATTTTTTATATGTGATTGATATTCCGGGTCCGCCCCCGCGTTTTGCGCCAAATCGTCTGCAGAACCATTAAGTGCCGCCGACGAGGCTTCAAGAGCTTCAACGCCGGACAAGAACAGTTCGTTTTGTTTTTGAAAGCTGTCAAGTTTTATAATGATGCTGTTTATAAGAACCCCCGTTACAAGTGTAAAAACAGCCAGAAACAATATACCCGATATAAGATGCCACTTTTTCTCCGTGATAAAATCTTTCATTTTCATGATTATCCCCTCTCTCATCAGGTATTGCCGTACCGCGTAATCCGGGAAATACAAGTAAAGGGTAATACGCCGCAAGTGATACCTGCGGCGTATTTCAAGCAATCCAGTTTAAACGATCAGTCTGGCAACAGTCACGATATCAGCAATGTCGATTGCCTTATTCTTGTTGTAGTCGAAGAACCTGGCTTTTGTCCAAAGCGTATCACCCTTCTTCACACCGAACATATCGATGACGTTGGAGAGATCAAGCAGTGTTACCTTGCCGTCTGCATCCGTATCGCCCGGATAGCCGCTGGTTGTAAAGCTGGTCGAACCATAAGCTGTCAATACGACCTTTTCCCCCGTGGAAGTCTTGAAAACATAATATGCGGCTGCTGAAATAGAATTGTCGGCATTCTGGATGTCTGCGTCCTCCTTGGCTCTGAAACGCAGGCTTACGAGGTCCTTGGCCTTATAATCGGGAATCATTAACGTAAGCTTTACCTTTCCGTCTCCATTATCGCTGGTAAGGTAAGTAACGCCGTCTATATAAGAATCCTGGGATGGATCTGCGCCAAGGTTGCCGGCATATTCGAATTTATTCTGGTCGTATTCAAGGACGAAGCTCGCCGCATTGGAGGTTGTCGTCTGAACAAAGGAAGCCTTTACATCGAAATAATCTCCCTTTTTGACCAGATTTGCAGTGGTTGTAATATCCAGGGGCTGAACGTTGCTCTGTTTTGCAATCCACTCGAAGATGGTCTCGCCGTCTTCGTCCACAACAATATTGTTGTAAATATAGTTCCATGCATCGTGAGCGCCATAATAATTTTTTCCGTCGAAAACGGGGCCCGCGGGAAACAGCTTCATCTTCGCGTCAACACCTGCCGCAAGCAGGTTGTTAAGAGCGGTAGGAAAGCCAGAGGCGGCCCAGTCCGATGTGCTGCCCACAAGATACACGGGGAAGCCCTTTTCGGCGATTGTCTGTGCCTGTGCCGCATCTATGTTGCCTCCGGAGCAGAGGATCGCCGCGGCGTAGTCAATCTTATTTTCGGTCGTAGATGTTATCAGGGGAATTGTCATGCCGGTGCCCATCGAAAGCCCTCCGACATAAATCCTGCTGGTGTCAATATTATTTTCTTCGATCACCGTTTTGATAAGTGCTTCCATATCGTTTAGTCTATTGGCGCTCCATCCGGCCGTAGTCGATTGCGGGGCCAGGACATAGCAGCCGCCGAGGGCTGTCTGGAATTCCTTGTCCGCGAACGCAAGGGCCCTATTGCCTATGAGATTGCCGCCCGGGTTAGCGCCGTGATAACGTTCTCCCGTGCCATGAAACCAGACCAATAACGGTCTTTTATTATCCTCGCTCGCGTTTGCGGGGGTATACAGCGAGTACTGGCCTCCGCCGGGAGCATCCGAGATCTTAAACTGTTCGAATATGGGATCGTGCTTTGTTTCACCCTGGACATAAGAAGCCGCCGCTATGCCGGGAATTTCCTTTTCTTGCTTAATGTCAAGCTCTATACTGGCATAGGCAATATATCCGCCTGCCGTGTACCACGCTGCGCGGGTAGCGGGAACGTCATACCTGTTAGCGCTGCTGGCTCCGCTTGGCTCAGTTCTGGTCTCCCATTCAATGTCGATTTTGACATATTTGCCATTGTCGACCCTATTCCCGTCGGCATCCGAAACATAGGCGTCAACAATATTCCATTTGGCCCATCCATCTCCGAGAGCGTAACTCTCTTTTTCAGGATCCCAAGCGAAATTTCCAAAAGAGCCCTGAACACTGCCGTCATATTCGGTTACCCTGGCTTTTGCGTAGAAGGTGTCCTTATCGACGGCACCGGCGGGCAGATTGACACCCATATCGATCAGAGCACCTGAGAAGTAATATCCGGGATTGCATGCTGTCCTCAAAGCGTTGAAATAAATCACGTTATTGCTGGCGGGAATATTATCAGCCATTCCCGGTACTGCTAAGGAAAATACCATGACCAACACCATGACGACCGTTAAAAGTTTTTTCACAGTTAATACCTCCCAAAATAAATATTGTCCTCTTTTATTCTGAGGTTGGGGTTCCTCGTTTTCAGCCTCGTTACTGACGCGCAGCGTGGCTAAGCGCCTCTGGTACAGGTGAGGTTCCTTCATTGATTTGCCATAGCATACCCCCTTTTAATTACAAAAATACCATAAATTACATATCAAAACAACCATATCATATTATTTAGAAGTGTCAATCATTTCGGGCCTTTTGGGCTTTTTCTTCTACCTTTTTGTCAAATTTTTATATTTTCCACTCGTGTAGTTTTGCGATATGTTATTAAACAGTTCTCCTGAACAAACGCTCATTATTTCATCAATAAATTGATTGACAAATTAAGTCATAGGTAATATATTACTAATAGGGGTAATATATTACTAATAGGGGTAATATATTACCTATGGATCGGAGAATTACTATGGACGATAAAAAGCGCTCAGTTGAATTTAATAAGCAAGCACTCATATTTGCGAACTTCTTCCTGATCGCCAACAAAATGCAGGTCGTTTGTGATCAATACCTCAAAAAATCCGGCTTAACCACAAAGCAATGGTTTTTATTAGCTGCGGTAAAGCAATCCAGGGAAGTATCTCCGACACTCAGCGATGTCGGACAGTTAATAGGATGTTCACGTCAGAACGTTAAGCAGCTTGCCTTGAAGCTGGAGGAAAAAGGCTTTTTGAAAATGGAGCAGGATCTCAGGGCAGTCCGGCTGACATTAACAGATAAATGCCGTGATTTCTGGGAAAAGCGCGAAACTCAGGATGAACAGTATATTGCGGATCTGTTCAAATATCTTGAAGAAGCGGATGCTGAATCGTTGTCCGGGAACATGGTAAAGGTTTTGAAAAGAATAAATGAGATCGCCGCTGATTAGGTTTATTGGGAAGCGCAGGTGCAGTTATGTTAAGAAAGTACATACTTATAGGGCTTTTAGTGTTGCTGGCCGTTTTGGTCTACCTGTCCCAGAGTCTGGCCAGGGAGTATAGAAAGAGTGTTAATAAAGGCTTTACATTCCTATACAGATGAAAAGGCAAGCATGCTGGCAAAGGTTTTGGGCCTGGTTCCGGCGGTGGATGTTAAGGGAAATGAAATGAGGATAAGCGATACGGTTACCCTGCTCAACGACATGTGTCTTTTTTCGCCTGCAGCCCTCATTGACAGGCGGATACAGTGGGAATTGACAGATGATAAAACCGTAAAGGCTGTTTTTAAGACTGAATATTGTACTGTAAGCGCTCTTTTGTTCTTTAATGAACAGGGAGAATTGGTCAATTTCGTAACTGATGACAGGTACGATGTGGGCAGGGACGCTACTGCAAAAAAATTCAGGTGGTCGACGCCGGTCAGAGGATACGGCCGCCGTCAGCGAACAGGAGTACAATGACTACGCTACTCAGAATATGATTGACCGGCTGTATGGCAAGCCTATAGATGCCAGATTTATAAACGCTAAGAATGGAGATGTGTAATTATGAAAAACATATTGATAATTGATGATGATTTACATATTGGAAATGTACTAGAAGAAACGCTTACCAATGAGGGCTATGGTGTTACTCGTGCATATTCCGGAACAGAAGCTTTATTTGTCCTTTCACAATCAAAGCCAGACCTTGTCCTCCTTGACTTAATGTTGCCTGGATTAAGCGGAGAAGAAGTATTGCCGCATATCAAAGGTATTCCTGTTATTGTCATAAGTGCAAAAGTCGATATTGATAACAAGGTTGAACTATTACTTGGGGGTGCGGTTGACTATGTGACAAAGCCTTTCCATACGAAAGAGTTATTGGCTCGTATTTCAGCACATCTTCGTAGCTTTGATAATTCCGTAAAAGCGGAGATCTTATCTTTTGACAATATTGAGCTTCATACAGATACGCATCAAGTCCATATTGAAAATACTGAAATTAAACTAACAAGGACGGAATATGCCATTTTAAAATTTTTAATGCAGAATCAGACGCAGGTAGTCACAAAAACTACCCTGCTTGACCGCATTAGTGATGATACACCCGATTGCACGGAAAATTCACTGAAAATCCATATCGGTAATTTGCGAAAGAAACTTCGTGACATAAATGGAAAAGATTATATTGAAGCAGTATGGGGAATTGGTTTTAAATTGGAAGCATAATAAAATCTTTACGATTTCTTTACTATTTTCTTTACCGTTTTCTTTACTATTTGGCGATAAAATATCAGCATTAAACATAAGGAGGTAAAAACTATGGAGTATGTTCTTAAAACAAATGCTTTAAAAAAATGTTATAGTAATTATAAAGCATTGAATGGACTTACTATGAATGTTCCGAAAGGAGCAATCTATGGTTTTGTCGGTAAAAATGGTGCTGGTAAAACAACTTTGATTCGTCTTATTTGTGGACTACAAGAGCCGACAGACGGCGAATTCTCAATTTATGGTATCAGCAATAAGCAGAAAGAAATAGTGAAATCCCGCCGTAGAATTGGTGCGGTGATTGAAACACCGTCTATTTATCTTGATATTACCGCTGAGGATAATTTAAAAGAACAGTATCGTGTTCTTGGACTACCGTCATTTGATGGTATATCAGATATATTAAAGCTTGTTGGTCTTGAGAATACAGGTAAGAAAAAAGCAAAAAATTTCTCTCTTGGTATGCGGCAGCGATTAGGCATTGCCATTGCTCTTGCAGGCGACCCCGATTTTCTCGTTTTGGATGAGCCTGTAAATGGGTTAGACCCGCAGGGCATTGTTGAAATGCGAGAGCTTATCTTAAAACTTAATCGTGAGCATAGAATTACCGTGCTTATTTCAAGCCATATTCTCGACGAATTAGCAAGATTGGCTACTCATTTCGGTTTTATTGATAACGGGCAGATGGTAAAAGAAATTAGTGCTACTGAATTAGGAGCTGCCTGTCGCAAGTGTATTCATTTATCAGTATCAAATACAAAAGTGTTGAGCCGAGTGTTGGATGAAATTGGGCTTGAATATACCATTCTTTCCGACAGAGAAGCAGATGTTTTTGGGGAAATCAGCGTAACAGAATTGACCTTAAAACTTTCAGCACAGAATTGTGAAGTCAAGTCAATGCAAGAGCGTGATGAGAGCCTTGAAAACTATTACATCAATCTTGTGGGAGGTGTTAAAAATGAGTAAGCTTTTATCAGCAAACTTTATGCGTTTATGGAAAAACAAGTGTTTCTGGGGAGGCATAATATTTATGTTGGTTGCCAGTGTGTTTTTCCCTGTAATGCGGTATGTTGATATGAAACAGTCAGGGTATATCGTTAGCCTTGATAATGGCTTTTTTAGTTGTGCAATTTTTGTTGCAGTTATTCTTTCTATTTTTTGCAGTTTGTTTGTTGGTACAGAATATAGTGACGGAACAATTCGTAACAAAATCACTATTGGCCATAAAAGGACAGATATCTATTTATCGAACCTTTTTACGAATATGATTGTTGGACTGATGATGTGCGCTGTATCCTTTACAGTCTATCTTTGTGTAGGAATACCGTTACTTGGCTTTTTTGAAGCGGACATTATGGTTATCCTTCTGTTTGTAGTTACCGTTATTGTATTATCATTTGCTTTTTCGTCTATTTTTACAATGATTGCTATGATAAATTCAAACAAAGCGATTGTTGCGGTCGTGTGTATTTTGACTACATTTTTATTGATATTTGCTGGAACTTATATCAATTCCAGATTGCAAGAGCCGGAGACGTATACCGCCTACACCTATTCCATAAATGGGAGGAACACAGACGTTGAAGAAAAAAATCCGAATTATTTAGAGGGAACGGAACGAAAAATCTATCAGTTCCTTTATGATTTTTTACCGGGCGGTCAAGTTGTACAGTGTGCATCTATGAAGGCTGAAAATCCACATATGCTTGTTATATACTCTGCAATAATTTTTATGATAACAACATCAGTTGGTATCGTCATATTCAGACAAAAAGATATAAAGTAGAAATAGAGGTGGTATCGTGATTTGGCTAATAATTTTATGTACAGTTTTAGCAATAATTGTAGTAATACTGAGTACCAAGATTATCTTGATGCGTAAGGCAACCGAAGAAATCTGTACAGAGTTTTCAGAAAAGCTAAAGAGCGATACCAATACCTTAATTTCTATTTCAACAAGTGACAAGGCGATGAGCCGCCTTGCAAATGATATAAATGTTCAGCTTAGAGAACTGCGTAAACAACGGCATCGTTTTGTGCAGGGTGATAAAGAATTAAAAAGTGCAGTCACCAATATTTCACACGATTTGCGTACACCACTTACTGCAATCAACGGCTATTTGGATTTGCTTGATAATGTAGAAAAGAGCGAAACGGCGGGTCGGTATATAAAAATTATAAAAAATCGTACAGAAGTTTTAAAGCAGCTTACGGAAGAACTGTTCCGTTACTCGGTTATTACATCTCCAGAGTATGACAACACAACAGAGCTTGTGGCGGTAAACGGTGTTTTGGAAGAAAGTATTATAGACTTTTACGCAGCCTTACAAGAACGAAAAATTACGCCAAATATCAGTATGACTGAAAATAAGGTTATGCGAAAACTTAATCGGGCGGCATTATCTCGTATTTTTTCAAATCTTATAAATAACGTTATTAAGTATAGCGATGGCGACTTGGATATTACTCTAACTGATACTGGAGAAATAACTTTTTCAAATATGGCTTCGGAGCTAAGTGAAGTACAGGTCGAAAGACTTTTTGACCGCTTTTATACGGTTGAAAATGCAAGAAAGTCAACAGGACTTGGATTGTCTATTGCAAGAATACTGATCGAGCAAATGAACGGAACAATAACCGCTCAGTATGAAAATGGAAAGCTAAGCATTTGTATTCAGTTACCCAATATTTCTGACGATTAAAAAGGGTGTGCTGTTGGAACAAACAGAATGGATACGGAATGCAAGCAGGAAAGTTTAATTGAAGTAAAAAAATTACAGATAACTGTTATCAAAGAGCCGGACGCCCAGACGCAGAGCCGATAATCAGAGGGTAAAGCCACGATTATCGGCTCATTTTATATAAGCAAACAATAGGCAGACAGAAATACTCGAAACAAAAGAGCGGGAATCTCCGAAATACCCTTGACAACACTGCTCAAAGCATTGACGTTATTCGCCGAAGATATAAGCAGATGGATCAGCCGAACGTCGGAAGGTTGTCCAGGTTATCTTTTTCAGTACCGTTCGGGTCGCTTCTGAGATACTCGCGCCCATTCCTTGCCCGGCCTACGTTAACTCCTTCGATGAGCCCGTCTTTTGCCATTATTATGGCTTCACTCACCGAATAGACGTTGCCGTTATCGAGCATGATGTCGGTTATATCGCCGTCGCCGTTTTTTCTTACTTTTATAATCTCTGCAGTTTCCATATTTAATGCCCTCCATATTAATATTGTTGGAGTAAAAACGGGTTTTATACATTTTTTGTTTATTTCGATCTGAATCACGCATGGCACCGGTACCATTTTTATGCAATTTTCTTATTGACGGTTCCTACTGTTCCGGACTATAATTATTTAGCATACGAAATAATCGCATGCGAATATTATGTATACTAAGTAATTATACGAAACAATACGAAATAATAAGCAATTGGAGAAAATGAGAGGTGATATTTTGTCCGGAGCATATGATAAGACGGAAGTCGGCAGGTTGATATTCGAATTGGGAAAATTGATGAAGCAGTATATGCGTAAAAATTTTGAACATGAAGGCATAACTATGCCGCAGAGTTCCGTTCTTGGCATGCTGATGAAAAACGGAGAAATGAAGATAACGGAACTAAGCAGCAAACTGACACTTTCCAACAGCACCGTTTCAGGCATCGTTGACAGGCTTGAGAGGCAGCAGCTGATCGAAAGGCGCCGAAGTGAAGAGGACAGAAGGATCGTTTTTGTTAAAGTTTCACAGAAATTTCTTGAAATGCACACCGAGTCGCATAAGAAAATCGAAAGATCCTTTGAGGAATTACTCGACAAAGGGACCCCGGAGGAAATCGATAAAATTATCGACGGTTTGAAAACCCTGGAGAGAATAGTCGGTAAATGTAATAAAAAGGGATAATATGATAAAAGATTGGCTTTTGTAAGACAATTTGCATCAGATAACGTATATTACTGAAAAAAATAATGAGCAAGAGAGGGTTCGGATATGCTTAAACTTTACAGGTTTTTGAAACCTTATAGTTTTATGATCGGCCTGGTGCTGATCTTTATATTCCTGCAAACGCTCGGCGACCTTTATCTGCCGACCTTAATGGGCGACATAATAAATAATGGCGTCATGCAGGGCAATACGAAAAAGATACTGCAGATCGGGGGAGAGATGCTGCTGGTGACGGGCGGAGGAGCGATCTGCGCCATCATATCCAGTTACCTTTCTTCAAGGATAGCAGTCGGGCTTGGTACGATACTGAGAAGTAAAATATTCAGAAAGGTCGAAAGTTTTTCGCTCTACGAATTTGACAAGATCGGAACGGCGACCCTGATCACGAGGACTACAAACGACATAACACAGATCCAGATGGTAACAGTTATGATCACGAGAATGATGATCAGTGCGCCTATGATGGCAATCGGCGGAACCATCCTGGCTTTGAGGAGGGACAAACCGCTGACGCTGGTGCTTGCTGTTTCGCTGCCCCTGCTTGCCGGAGTGATCATTCTGATTGCATCCCGAATGGCACCGTTGTTCAAGGCTGTCCAGAAAAAAATCGATAGAATCAACCTTGTGCTGCGAGAAAAGCTTACGGGCATCAGGGTTATCCGTGCCTTCAATACCACTGAGCGTGAAGAGAAGCGTTTCGGAGAAGCGAATGACGACCTGACGAACAACTATATAAAAGTAAACAGGATAATGGCCTTCATGATGCCTTCGATCACGACCATAATGAGTCTGACGCAGCTGTCGATCCTGTGGTTCGGCGGACTGCGCATATCATGGGGAGACATGGACCTCGGAGCGCTTTCTTCCTTTACACAGTACGCGATGCAGATAATGATGTCCATGCTCATGCTCTCAGTAATGTTCATCATGGTACCGCGTGCGCAGGCTGCGGCAGTAAGGATCAATGAAGTGCTGGACACAGAGCCTGAGATCGTCGATCCAGGTACGACCAAGGAATCAAATGCCGGAAAGGGCTATATAGAATTCAAGGATGTTACCTTCAGTTACCATGGTGCGGAAGAGCCGGCACTGCGCAACATAAGCTTTGCAGCCAAGCCGGGGGAGATCACGGCGATCATAGGCAGTACGGGTTCTGGCAAATCGACGCTGATCAACCTCATACCGCGCTTTTATGACGTGGAAAGCGGAAGCGTATTGATAGACGGCGTCGATGTAAGAGAATGCTCGCAGGAATACCTCCGCGGAAAGATCGGCTTTGTTCCACAAAAGGCAGTCCTTTTCTCCGGCACTATTGCGGAAAACATAAAGGTCGGAAAAGATGACGCCACGGAAGAGGAAATACGCCATGCCGCAGAGATCGCGCAGGCTGCCGATTTCATAGCAGGCATGGACGGCGGGTATGAACATGAAATTGCACAGGGAGGAACCAACGTATCCGGCGGTCAGAAGCAGAGGCTATCCATCGCCCGGGCGCTGGTGAGGAAGCCTGAAATATATATATTTGACGACAGCTTTTCAGCGTTGGATTTCAAAACGGACGCAAAGCTTCGTGCAGCATTGAAAAAGGAAATCGCGGAAGCAACTGTTATCATAATTACTCAAAGGGTCGGCACAGTCATGGACGCAGACAGGATTATTGTCCTCGATGACGGCCAGGTGGCCGGAATGGGGAAACACAAGGAACTGCTGGCCAACTGCGGCGTATACCGTGAAATTGTGGAATCCCAGCTGTCAGAGGAGGAGATCGCATGAGTGAACAGGACAACAAGTTCCAAAACAGTCCTCCGAGGAGAAGAGGCCCGATGGGCGGCCCTGGCCCGATGGGCGGCATGGGTATGCCGGTACAGAAGGCAAAGGATTTTAAGGGAACATTAAAAAGATTGATAAGATATTTGAGACCGCACAGGATCAGGCTGATCATAGTCCTGATATTTACGATCGCCAGCACTGCCTTCACTATAGCGGCGCCCAAAGTCATGAGCAAGGGCATGAACAAGCTGCAGGATTCGTATATGGCCAGTTCGATGCTCAAGAATCTGGCGAAGGGTCAGAAGCAGGCTGTTGATGAAATATACAAGTCAATAGCCGTGCAGGTATACAACGGTGTTTTGGAGGGTCAAAAGGCTGCCGTTGATGGAATAACGAAACAAATGGGAGCAGCGCAGGGCTCGCAGGCTTCTGCGGCCTTGGACTCCAAGACCCTTGATACGATTAAACAGCTGTTGGAGATACCCATGCTGGAAAGCGTCAGCGATCCGGCGCAGAGGGAGGACGTAGTAAGGAGATTCCTCGACGTATCGGAAAATATGCCTGCAAGCGGTAGCCAGGCTCAAAACTCATCTATGCAGATAGATGCCGACGTATTGGATAAAGCTCTGGCAACGATCCCGGAGATCAAGGATTTTACCGTAAAACCCAATTCAGGCGCTCCAATGACAATGACCAAGCAGGATCAGGATGCATTGTACGGTTTCCTCAAGCTGCCGATGCTCGATACTTTGACGGATCCGAACCAGAAGGCGGATATCAGCAAACAGATCCTCGATCTCGGCAAAGCGATGCAAAACTTGATGAAAGGCTCTGCCTTAAGTCCGAGAAGCGATATCAAATATACTGACGCCCAGATCGACAGCGTTATCAGGGCTATACGTGAGACTAACGGTGAGTATGACTTCAACTATATCGGGATGATCGTTCTGATACTGATTGGAATGTACATTGTCAGTTCGCTGTTCAGCCTGATCATGGGACTTGTAATGTCGGGCGTTGCGCAGAACACGGTGCGCGACCTCAGAAGAGAAGTGGACAGCAAGCTTTCACGTCTGCCGCTGAAATATTTCGACATGCACCCCCACGGCGATATACTGAGCCGCGTGACAAACGACGTAGATACCGTTGCCGGAACGCTGCAGCAGAGCCTGACGCAGATCATCACATCAGTGATAACGATCATAGGCTATATCATAATGATGCTGACGATCAGCCCGATACTGACGCTGATCGTATTGGCCACGATGCCGCTGTATATCCTGGTTACGACCATGATCGCAAAGAAATCACAGAAGTACTTTGCGGCACAGCAGAAGGAACTGGGCGACCTGAGCGGACATGTAGAGGAGATGTATTCGGGTCACAAGATAGTCAAGGCATTCGGCCGCGAGAATGTTTCGATCGAAACCTTCGATGATATCAACAACCGGCTTAGCAGTGCAGGCTGGAGAGCGCAGTTCGTATCCGGCGTCATGTTCCCGCTGACGAACTTCATAAGCAACCTTGGATACGTAGGCATAAGCGTAGTCGGCGGCATCTGGATCACAAAGAGCATCTTGGGGATAGGCGACATACTTGCATTCATACAGTACTCCAGGTCGTTCACCATGCCGATCGTCCAGACAGCCAATATCGCAAACATTATCCAGTCGACCGTTGCATGCGCGGAGCGTGTATTCGAAGTGCTGGATGAGGAAGAAGAGATCCCTGACAAGCAGGACGCAGTCGTTATAGAACACCCGAAGGGCGTTGTACGGTTCGACCATGTGGATTTCAGATACAAGGAAGACGTGCCGCTGATAGAGAATATGAACATGGATGTAAGAGCAGGGCATACCATAGCGATTGTCGGTCCCACCGGCGCCGGAAAGACAACGCTTGTCAACCTGCTGATGCGCTTCTATGAGATTAACGCCGGGGAGATCAGTATAGACGGTGTCGACATCAGGGACATAAAGCGCAGTGAACTCAGGAAGATGTTCGGCATGGTGCTGCAGGACACCTGGCTGTTCAACGGCACCATCAAGGACAATATCGCCTATGGCAGGGAAAGCGCTTCGATGGATGAGATCGTCAATGCGGCGAAAGCGGCACATGCGGACCGTTTCATCAGGACCCTGCCGGAAGGCTACAATACGGTGCTGAACGAAGAGGCATCCAATATATCCCAAGGCCAGAAGCAGCTCCTGACGATAGCACGTGCCATACTTGCCGATCCGGCGATACTGATACTCGACGAGGCTACCAGCAGCGTCGATACTAGGACGGAAGTGCTGATACAGAAGGCAATGACACACCTTATGCGAAACAGAACGAGCTTTGTCATCGCTCACAGGCTTTCAACCATACGAGACGCGGAACTTATACTCGTAATGAATAAGGGAACCATAGTCGAGATGGGCAACCACAAGGAACTGCTTGCTAAAGGCGGGTTCTATGCAGACATCTACAATAGCCAGTTCTCGGGCGCTAACCTTGAGAATGAAGCGGTATGATGAGGATCGAACCGGCATATAGGGAAAAGAGCGGTATAAAAGGGCGGTACAAAGAGCGATATAAAAGAGATATATAATAGAGAGTACAGAGATATGTAACAAGAGGCGTCGAAATATCATCCGCCGCCTCTTTTACTCATTTTCTGTCCGAAGAATTTCTTCAATAATCACCGTCTATAGGATTTGAAACTGCAATTCCGCCGGTGGAGGTCGTACCTGCGGAGATCGTTCCGTGGGAGGTCGTACCTGCGGAGATCGTTCCGTGGGAGATCGTACCTGCGGAGATCGTTCCGTGGGAGGTCGTTCAGTTGGAGATTGTTCCGTGGGAGGTCGTTCCGTTGGAGATTGTCTCGGTGGAGCTTGCTCCGTCAGAGTTTCCGACAGAGTTTCCGTCAGAACTTCTATCGGCAGTTCCATCAGCGCTTCCAATGGCGGTGGTTCCGCGGACGACATCTGTCCCGTCAGCGCTTCCAATGCCGGCGGTTCCATCTACGGAGCCTGTGTCAACAGTGCTTCTGTCAGAGTTTCCGACAGAGTTTCCGTCAGAACTTCCATCGTCAGTTCCATCAGCGCTTTTGTCAGATGAGCTTCCGCCTGCGGAATCAATGGTCTCGGGAATCTGCCCCGAAGCCAGTGCATTGTATTTCTCCGTAACTGTACTTATCACATCATTCCAGGATATGCCCCACTTTGCAAGGTATGCTACAGGATCGGAATGATTAGTGTCGCCGAGATAGTCGGACACCTGAAAATGACCCCACAGTGTTCCTGTTCCGTCCGCTTTCGCGGGCGTCACTCCGAGATTGCGGGCGTAAAGATATTCTGCAGCCCTCTGGGTTATCTTGTCGAACGATATATCGAAATCTCTCTGATTTGAAGCATCACAGAGTTCAAGGTTTATAAACCTGTCATTGCCGCTTTCTCCGACACCCCATGACTTATAGTCGGGATCGGCGACCTGTATGATCTCGCTGGGGTCTATGAACTCATGAACGAAGGCTTTTGACCAGTGCTTTCTTTCATAATCCGCCTCCATCCGGGCATTATCCCCCGGACTGGCAGTATAATGTATGACGACGCCCTCGTATTTTCCTACACCTTTGATGTAAGGTATCTGAGGTATTCCGGGGATCCATTCTTTGTTAACTTTATATAAGGAATTGATAACATTTTGAACTACGCTGCCCTGAGCCGTATTTACTGTGCTTGCAGCGTCCGTGCCCGTATTGCCGCGGCCGGTATCTCCCCTTATCAACTCTCCGCCTCTTGACGTGTTATTATTCCGTCCGAGCAGCCTGCCGATGACGGATATCGTTTTATCATCCGCGATGCCGTTCGGATCAAGGCCAAAGCATTTCTGGAACTGGTAGACGGCGTTTTCCGTTATCGGGCCGAAACTGCCGGTCGGTGATACCTTCATATAACCCAATAGCTTCAGGTCGTTCTGAAGGTTCGTTACCTGCTGGCCTGCCGATCCTCTTTTCAAGCCGTCCGGTTCTGCCTTAACAGGTTTTTTCGCCGGTTTGGGCGTGCTTTTTGTTGTGGTTTTCGCCGGAGTTTTTGGTTTCAGCAATGCATCGAGTTTGTTATATGTAAGAGTTGCCACTACGCCTGTGGCAGATATGCCGTATTTCTTCTGGAATTTCTTTACGGCGGATACTGTCAGGTCACCGTAGTAACCGGTCGGATTTGTTGAGAAAAAGCCCAGTTTCTTGAGGTTGCTTTGCAGAGTTTTGACTGAACTGCCGCTCATTCCCGCTTTTAAGATCGGCCTGCTTGACGCGGCGTAAGTATTTGCCGGTATAACGGAAAAAGACAGCAAAAAAATCAGGCCGAAGGATAAGAGTTTGACCAGGTGTTTTCTCATAGATGTGCCTCCAGAAATATGTACAGCTTATGGTAAAATTTAATAATACAAGTTTAATTATAGCAATTGTTTACCATAATGGATATCAGTAAATGCAGACAATTAACATAATACTTTGTCCACATCTCTGAGGCTGATTAGTGGAAGTGCTCCCAAATGCTGATATTAGTGGGCCTGTGAACCATTGTTGGCCAATGCTTTTAATGGTATACTCACTTTGAACTATTTGTACTGTATTGCAAGAAATATAAACCTGTATTGGAAAGCGGGAGAAATAGCGATGATGAAGGTTTTGATTGCAGATGATGAAATCAAGGTATGTCAGTTGATATCTCATTTGATAGACTGGCAGGCTTTTGGCCTGGAGGTCGCCGGTATCGTAAACGACGGGAAATCGGCATTCCAGTTTATATGTGAAAAAAAGCCCGATATCGTTGTCACGGATATCAGGATGCCGAATTATGACGGCATCGAGCTTGTCAAAAGATCCAAGGAACTGTTCCCGGATATCCATTTTATCATAATCAGTGGATACAGCCATTTTGAATATGCGCAGAACGCAATAAAGTACGGGGTCGAAGACTATCTTCTTAAGCCGCTCAAGAAAAAGGAGCTTGAAGGCACGCTGAATAAAATACTTGATAAACACTCTGCAATGCAGAATATTGCTTCGGAAAGGGAAAAGCTGCAATCCCTGGTCCAGCACGCCGAGGAGAAGGTCCGGAAGAACCTCGTGGCCGATATGGTCATGAACCCCGGCGGACTTGAACAATTCTTCAGTATGGAGACAGTGAACCAGGAATACCACTGCCACTTTACCAAAGGTTTTTATGCCGTATTAAAGATACAGCCGTTTCTGACCGCGGAAATCATTAATGAAGAAGCATACGCGCTGCTGCTTTCAAAACTGCAGGCCATGGTCGGGGAAAAGCTCGCTGCCTGCTGCGAAGAGCTCGTGATGTCCGTCAACGAGAACGCTGTCCTTTGCATCATTAACATAAAGGACCCCTCGCTTACAGAAGTGAAAAGGCAGCTGAACAAAGTAAAAAACGATGTCACAAACCTCCGCGAAATATTTGAGGAGATACGTGTCATAATGGGATTCAGCAGCGTAGTGGACGATATAAAGGAACTATTTTCATGCCTTTCGGAGGCGGATGTTTCAGTTCTGAACCGATTTTCGGAGCCAGGGAAAAATATTATGGAGTTTTCTTCATATCACTCTGCCAACGTTACGGCCACAGAATTGGTAGATCAAAAATACAGGAACGATTTGCTGGGATCGATGGAAGTGTTCGATTCCGAAGGAATCCTGAGTAAGCTAAAGGCGCTCGGTGAACGGCTTGAACAATATTCGTACGACGGTAAGCTGATATACGACTGCTACCTGGAAATAGTCGGTATTTTTATTTTCGGTATGAAGAACGGCAATATAGAATTCGATTTCCCCAATACGAACTGGTTCATAAAAAAATATAATCAATATATGTCGACTAAAGAAGCTTTCGACGGTTTGCAGAAGGATATCCGTCTCATTTATGAAAAATTCGAGGAGAACAGGAAAATGGCGGATTACAAGCCTATCCGCATGGCAAAGCAGTACATCAACGACAATTACAATACTGCGTTGACGCTCGAAAGCGTCAGTACAAGGATCGGGTTCAATCCGGCATATTTTTCCGCGTTGTTTAAGAAAGAGACAGGTAAAAACTTCATGGAATATATAATGGAAGTCCGGGTACAAAACGCCAAGCAGCAGCTTGTACAAACCGGCAGGACTGTCGATGAGATCGCCATGGAGGTAGGTTATTCGGATATAAAGTATTTCTCCAGGCTGTTCAAGAAAATTACAGGTCTAAATCCATCAGAATACAGGAAATTGTATAGCTGAAGCCGGATCAAGGAGCCGCATTATGAAGGAAAAAATGAGGACATTTTCAGAACAGGCAATAATTTTCATATTTTTATTGCTTGGTATGCTATTTCTGGTGACGATAGCCGCTTTTGCGATACTGTATAATAATGGCATAATAAATCCAAAAAGCATGTTGTTTGGTATACTGGCAGCAGCTTTCGTATTCTGCGTTATTTACATTTCCTGCGACAGATTCTGGCTGATGCCGTACCGGAAGTACTGCAGCCTGTTCAAAAAATTTGTGGAAGGGCAAACCTACAATGAGCTCTTCGATAGCCAATATCAGGTATTTCCGGGGATGAAAGCCACTCTTGAACGTTTCAACGAGCTGCTGGACAAGCAAAACGCGATCCAGCTTTCAACAAAACAGGCTGAGTTCCTGGCCCTGCAGAACCAAATCAATCCCCACTTCCTCTATAACACGCTGGAAGCGATCCGTGGGGACGCCTTATGCGCGGGCCTTGAAAATATTGCGGATATCACGGAAGCATTGTCCACTTTTTTTCGTTATACGATTACTGAGACGGAGAACCTCGTCACACTGGAGAATGAACTTGATAATGTTGAAAATTATTTCATGATACAGAGGTATCGGTTCGGCGAAAAGTTGAAAATGGAAATACACCTGCCGGAGAATGAACCGGGTGCCCTGCAGCTGCAGCTTCCCAAGCTGACGCTCCAGCCTATTATAGAGAATGCTATTTTCCATGGACTGGAAGGCAAGGCTGAAGGTGGGACGATAACGATCGAGGTCGAAATCACTCAGGGCAGGGTTCTGCTGAGTATCAGGGACAACGGAGTAGGAATACCTGAAAACGAGCTGGAAAGCATCAATAATAAGCTTGACCATGTGTTTGCAAACTATATAAATGTTGAAAAGAAAAAGAAGGGCAGCATAGCTCTGAACAATGTGTGCAGGAGAATAAAGCTGCTGTTTGGCGAGGATTACGGGGTCCACATCTTCAGTATGGCCGATGTAGGTACGGACGTGCGCATCAGTATTCCGATCATAAAATCACAAAAGGGCGTTCAATCATGAGAGAGGAAATGCTCGTCATAGAGAACGGGAAAATAAGCAGTTCGGGCAATGAAATATACAGCGAGCTGTATTTGCATGTTTACAGGTCTGAAATATTCGGGGTCATATTTGATAACATATTGGACATGCAATGCCTGCTGGATCTTTTCAAGGGTAATAATATGCCGGATTCGGGAAGAATCTGTATAAACGATCAAAAGATCCTGCCTTCCGAATGCCCGAGATATTTCGGAAACTTTATCGCGGTAATAGAGAAGACCGGCAAGCTGATCGGTTCGTTAAGCGTTACGGAAAACGTGCTTTTATTCGCCGACAACATGCAAAAGTATTTTATAGGAAAAAAGAAATATGATCTTTTTTTAGACGGGATCAAAAAGAAGCTCCGCGTAAATATCAGCTCTGATAAACCCGTATCGGGACTAACCGAGAAGGAAAGGGTCATCATAGAACTGATTAAGGCATACGCCGAGGGTAAAAAGCTGGTCGCCCTTTCTGATATCACAGGTTTTCTGAAGAGCACTGAAATCGATGAGGTTTTTTCGCTGATGGTGCGATTAAGGGAATCAGGAATGGCATTTATAATAATGGAAACCCTGGGTGACATTGTTTTTAAGTGGGTGGACAGGCTTGCAATAATACGTAACGGAAAAACACTGGGGATCTTGAGTTCCGGCGATATCAAACGCCAGCAGGTATTTTCGGCGTTGATCGGCGATCAGAAAAAGCAGCCTTACAAAAGAATGGTCACAATCAGGGAAAATGAATCATCAGGCAGGGTTGAAACCGAAGAGCAGCATCCTGTCCTGAAATTTGTTGACATAAATACTGAGATTTTGAAGGACCTCAATTTTTCTGTCAGTAGGGGAGAAGTAGTCAAGGTATATTATATGGACGACTCAAGCTGCAACCATATAATAGAACTGCTGAAGGGCATCAGGAAGCAGTCGTCGGGCCATATACTCATATCGGACCGGGAATACATGGTAAATGATACGCATCAGGCCGTCGGCAAGGGTATATGTTTTGTGGAGGAGTCTCCATACAAAAGCATGTTTGTTTTTGAAATGAGCATTCTGGACAACATTTGTCTGACGCTTTCCCGAAAAGTGCCCATGATCTGGGTAAAGAGACGCTTTATCAAAAGCATAAAAGAGTTTGTTTCCCGTTTCATGGACGAAGATATCGAAAAGACAAAGCTGTCAGCACTCTCACCTGTAAAGCTGCAGCAGATAGCATACCTCAAGTGGTATATATACGCTCCTGCTGTGGTAGTCTGCGTTAAACCGTTTACGGAGGTTGATATCCACCTGAGAGAGGTCACTGTGGATATGATAGAGGTACTCAGAAGAAGAGGGATATCCGTTATAATACTGACGCCGAATTTCTCGGAGACCTACCTTATAGACGGCGAAACGGTCTACGTCCGTAATGGCTGCACCATAAGCGAGGATGATGTTTATCAGATAATCTACGGAGCAAAGTGACAACCGGCTTCAGATAATAAAATTGAAATGTTCTAAAAACAGACCCCCTTCATCTAAATATAGCAAGTTGAACGAAGTTTAGACCATTGTTATTATGTAAATGCATTATGAAAATTCAAAAGGAGGGTTTCTCATGAAACGCAGGTTAATTGCTTTATTACTAGGTATTTCGATAGTTCTGGCACTATCGGCTTGCGGCGGAAATACTACATCACAGACAGATACGACAACACCTTCAAGCACTGCAGCGGCAGCTGAGACGACAGCAACCGGATCAGGCTCGGGCGAACTCCCGATACTCGGCGCCGGTATATATTCCGCATCCGATAACTTCAATTCCTATATCGGAAAAGGTATAACCAACACTGCCAAGGGTATTTTCCAGACCAACATCGAAGACGGACAGAATGACCAGTCGACTCAGAACAACCAGATCGATACGATGCTGGCAAAGGGAGCGAAAGTTATAGCTCTCTCGGTGGTCGACGTTACGGCGGCTCCTACCATTATAGACAAGGCGAAGGAAGCCGGCAATATACCTGTTATTTTCTTCAACAAGGAGATCACTGACCAGTCGGTTATGCAGTCTTACGACAAAGCTTATTTCGTAGGTTCTACGGGCGTTGACTACGGCGCTGCGATACAGGGCCAGATGGTAGTAGACGCATGGAAGAAGAACCCGGCTCTCGATAAGAACAAAGACGGAAAGATACAGATGGTATATCTGATGGGCGACCCCGGGCACACAGCTGCAAAGCCGAGAGCCGACTATGTAAAGAAAGCCATCAAGGATGCAGGTATCGATTATGAAGTACTCGCAGAAGATACAGGTATGTGGGTAACAGCAACAGCCAAGGACAAAATGGACGCATGGGTATCAAAATACGGCAATGAAATAGAATTCATAATCGCAGCAAATGACGCCATGGCACTCGGCGCGCTGACTTCGATCGAAGCGGCTGGCTTCAACACAAACGGCGCAGACAGCGATAAATATATTCCGGTCATAGGAATAGACGCGCTCCCTGAAATGCTCGACAAGATCAAGAGCGGTGAAGTCATAGGCTCGGTACTGCAGGATGCAAGGACGCAGGGTGAAGTCATCGTAAAGATGGCTCAGAACCTCGCAGCAGGCAAAGATCCGGTAGACGGCTTGGAATACAAGCTCGACGAAGCAAAAGCAGTCCGTATCCCGTACAAGGCTATCACAGTAGACAATATCAAGGAAGCGGAAGACACTTATTCAGCTAATTAAAACAGCACCCTAAAGAAGGAATAGCAATTCTGAATATACGGAAGAGTCCAACTCTTCCGTATATTTGGATAAGAGGCAGGGCGCCTGGAGAAAGTCGTCCCGGGCATTACCGCCGGAGGGTCGAAGCCCCGGGTATTATCAACGGGCAAGGAGGGTTGAGAATGGCAGACGCAGACGGCAGCATGAGCCGGAATTCGCAGGGAAGCAGTGAATATGTCCTTGAGATGAACCATATATCCAAACAGTTTCCAGGAGTTAAAGCTCTGGACGACGTATGTTTCAAGGTAAAGCCGGGGACGGTCCACTCCCTGATGGGTGAAAATGGAGCAGGTAAATCCACCTTGATGAAATGCCTGTTCGGGATATATTCAACAGACAACGGAGAAATCATACTGGATGGGAAAAAGGTGAATTTCGCAAGCCCCGCGGAAGCGTTGGAAAATAGAGTTTCGATGGTTCACCAGGAGCTGAACCAGGTCCTCTATCAAACAGTTATGGAAAATGTGTGGTTGGGCCGTTATCCAAGAAAACTGGGCCTGATCAATGAAAAAAAGATGTACACCGATACTAAGGAGATATTTGACAGTCTCAATATCGACGTGGATCCGAGGGCAAAGGTAGGCACGCTGCCGGTTTCACAAAAACAGATGATCGAGATCGCCAAGGCGGTCTCATACAATGCAAGGATAATAGTAATGGACGAACCCACATCCTCTCTTACGGAGAAGGAAGTGGAGCACCTGTTCAGGATCATTGACAAGTTGAAAAAAAAGAATACAAGCGTTATATATATATCTCACAAAATGGAGGAGATCCTCAGAATATCGAACGATGTCACCGTCATGAGAGACGGCAGGTGGATCGCCACTAAACCGGCTTCAGAACTGACTATAGACAGCATAATAAAAATGATGGTCGGCAGGGAACTGACGGAACGTTATCCTAAAAAAGAAACCGTTCCCGGGAAAGTCCTTCTGGAAGTTGAAAATATCTCCACTTTATCCCCCGCATTCCAGGATGTCGATTTTGCGCTGCACCGCGGCGAGATACTGGGTATCGCGGGACTTGTGGGTTCAAAGCGTACCGAAGTTCTTGAAACTTTGTTCGGTATCAGGCAAAAAGGCAAGGGCAGGATACTGATGAACGGGAAGGAAATAAACAACAATTCGCCTCTTTCCGCCATGAAAAACGGCTTTGCCATGCTTACGGAAGAAAGGCGCAGCGACGGGATCTTCGCAGGTCTGAGCGTGACCTTCAACATGATCATCGCAAATCTGATCGAATACACGAAAAAAGGTTTTCTAAGCAACAGCCGTATTCGTAAAGATGTGCAGGATATGGTAAGCGCCATGAATATAAAAACCCCGTCCTCTAAAACCTGTATAGGCAATCTGTCCGGCGGCAACCAGCAGAAAGTAATTCTCGGCCGCTGGTTGCTTACACAGCCCGAAGTGCTCCTGTTGGACGAGCCCACGAGAGGCATTGATGTCGGGGCCAAATACGAGATATATCAATTGATGAACAAGCTGGCTTCGGAAGGAAAGGGGATCATCGTCGTCAGTTCTGAAATGCCGGAACTTTTAGGTATATGCGACAGGATCCTTGTAATGAGCAATGGACGCCAGTCGGACATTTTCGATGCAAAAACGGCAACACAGGTACAGATCATGGAGGCATCGGCAAAATACATTTAAATAGCGGAGGTAATGGATGTGAATGCGTTGAAGAGCAGGTTAACAAGCAACAACACATCGATAAAACAACTGTTGGCCGAGAAGGCGATATACATTGTCCTGGTTGCGCTTCTAGTCATGGTGGTCATCATCGAGCCAAAGTTTTTATCGTTCGGCAATTTCAAAAACATTTTTGCGCAGTCTGCGACAAGAATCATCATTGCGCTGGCTGCCGGCATGGTTCTTATAATACAGGGCGTCGACCTTTCTACGGGACGCATGATCGGTCTGGCGGCCGTCATTTCAGCATCACTGCTGCAGCAGGCCAATTATGCCTACAGGATGTACCCGCACCTGCAGGAGCTGCCCATATATGTGCCGATTCTTGTAGTCATGGCAATATGCGCGCTGCTGGGACTGATCACCGGTCTTGCGGTCGCCGTTTTTAAAGTGCCGCCCTTTATTGCGACACTGGCCATGTCATTGATTCTGTACGGGCTCTCGTCAATCTACTTTGACCGTCCTCCATATGGAGCTCAGCCTATCGGAGGTATCACAAGGGAATTCACAAAGCTGGCCACAGGTTCCATAGGCATAGGAAGCTTGAAGATACCCTATCTGATAATATACGCCCTTATCATTTGCGTAATCATATGGGTCTTATGGAATAAGACAAAATTTGGAAAGTATATGTACGCCGTAGGAGGAAATCCCGAAGCGGCAAAGGTGTCGGGTGTCAATGTTATCCGGACGCAGATAATGGTATATGCTTTGGCAGGGCTGATGTACGCATTGGCGGCATCCCTGGAAGTAGCGCGTATAGGCAGCGCATCCAATACTACGGGCAACGGATATGAACTGGATGCGGTCGCAGCCTGTGTTGTCGGCGGAGTTTCGCTTTCGGGCGGCGTCGGAAGCGTCGGCGGCATAGTTATAGGCGTCCTGATATTTACCGTAATCAATTACGGTCTGGCGTTCATAGGCGTTAACATGTACTGGCAGTATATCATTAAAGGTCTTATCATTTTACTGGCAGTCATCATCGACATGAGAAAGTATGTAAAGAGAAAGTAATATGGACAAAATAAGAATAAACGGTAAAAATTTTAGCAGAAAGCAGGGTTGATATATGAGAGAAACAGCGCGCAGGACGAAATTGTCTGAAAATTGCAGCAAGGAGTCGATCCGGACATTTGTTGATGAAATCCTTCCACAGCTTACCCTGGAGGAGAAGATCGGGATAATGTCCGGTCAGTCCACGGAACAGAAGCTGATGGACGACCTGTTTGTCATCTGCCATTACAATATGAAACCGTATCCCACCATGGCAGTAGAACGTCTCGGGCTGCCCAACGTCCGTTTCGTCGACGGGCCGAGGGGAGTTGTTGCGGGCTCTTCGACATGTTTCCCCGTATCCATGGCAAGGGGCGCCACCTTTGACCGCAACCTCGAAGAAAGCATCGGCAGGGCGATAGGCGCCGAAATCAGGGCACAGGGCGGAAATTATTTCGGAGGCGTCTGCATAAACCTTCCACGTAACCCGAGATGGGGCCGCGCACAGGAATGCTACGGCGAAGACCAGTATCACCTCGGCGAAATGGGGGCGGCCCTGACACGCGGAGTACAGAGTCAGAATGTTATGGCCTGTATCAAGCATTTTGCCATGAACAGCATGGAAAACGCACGCTTCAAAGTGGATGTGCATGCCGATAAAAGAACGATCCACGAAGTCTACCTCCCGCATTTCAAACGCTGCATCGAAGAGGGGGCGGCGTCCGTAATGGGGGCTTACAACAAGGTCGACGGCCACCAGGCATCCGAGAGCAAAATGCTGCTGAGGGATATTCTGAGGGACAAGTGGGGCTTTGAAGGCTTCACGCTCTCCGACTTCATCTGGGCTGTAAAGGATCCGGTAAAAGCGGTCAGGAACGGAATGAACATCGAGATGCCCAGCATCATGCACTACCATGACGAACTGCCCAAGGCTGTCGAAGAAGGCAGGATCGATATCGGGGATATCAATGAGGCGGTAGGTTATATACTGAGGACCATATTGTACTATGAGACAAGGAAAGACCCCATGGAATATACTCCCGACGTCATAGCATGTCCCGAAAACATTGCTGTAGCCAGGAAAGCCGCCGAAGAATCCATGGTGCTTTTAAAGAACAAGGATAACGTACTGCCTTTCAGCAAGGAAAAAACGAACAGGATCGTTGTGCTCGGCGTCCTTGGAGATACGGAAAACATCGGCGACCACGGCTCGAGCAAAGTACATCCCTATTACACGATCACTCCGCTGCGCGGTTTGATGAGAAAAATGCCCACCGCGGAGATAATATATAACGACGGGTCCGATATAGAGGCAGCCAGAGCGCTGGCAAAGGACGCGGATGCGGTGGTAGTCGTCGCAGGCTACATCCATTCGGACGAAGGAGAATTCCTCGCGGACAGGAGCGATATTGCAGAGATGGGCGGAGACCGCGCATCCATGAGGCTCCACAAGAGAGACATCGACCTTATAAAGGGTCTGGAAGGCGTCAATAAGAATATGGTCTGCGCTTTGGTCGGCAGCAGCGCGATATTGATCGACGAGTGGGAAGACAAGATGCCCGCGATCATATTCTCCTTCTACAGCGGAATGGAGGGCGGCAACGTACTGGCGGACATACTTTTCGGTGACGTCTGCCCGAGCGGCAAGCTGCCGTATTCGGTCGCGTTCCTGGAAGAGGATTACCCGGCGTTCGATCCTGAAGCCGAACATGCGGAATATGGATATTATCACGGGTACGCGAAGCTTGACAAGGAAGGCAAAACTCCACTGTACCCGTATGGTTTCGGGCTTTCGTACACCACATTCTCTGTCAGCGCGCCGTGGGTCGAGGTATTGAACGGCACTGCCAAGGTGAATGTCTTAATAAAGAATACAGGCAGCGTGAAGGGCGCAGAGGTAGTTCAGCTGTATGTAGGCTGCAAGGGCAGCAAGGCAGAACGCCCCGTCAAGGTGCTCAGGAACTTTGACAGAGTCGAACTGGAGCCCGGAGAAGAGAGGCAGATAGCCTTGGACGTAACGAAAAAGGCAATGGCTTATTTTGATGAGGCAGAGGACGACTTTGTCGAGGAAGACATCACTTATATAGCGTATGTAGGCAATTCCAGCGCCGAAAAGGATCTGAAGGCGGTGGAATTCAAGTTCTGATACTGCTGAAGGCGGAATGCGGGACACTTGGCTGCCAAAGGTAAAACGATGGACCAGATTTATACTTTTGATGTGTATTTGGAAAAATATATTTTACTGATGCCCGGCAGTAACTACCGGGCATTTGCAAATATATAACAGCTTCGATGAGTTGATCATACCGAAGGCCGGCGCGTGTTACGATACCTGCCACGATACCCAGGGCCGCCATACGGCGCTGCGGTACTCTCAAGAGAATGATGTGCCGGCCTTCGGGGAAATAAAAGCTTGGCGCGGCGTATCAGTCAAGCGTGAAAAGATATGCCGGTTTAGAAAGAAGGGGATTTATGCCTATTGAAGATTTGAAAATAAAACTGATAAAAAACAGGAACAGTCCAGGCATGGACCTCCCTCTTTATACCATTTCCTATAAGGAAGACCTTAAAAGGCCGTATTACGCAAGCTATCAGATATTGACAGCCTTGATCGGACAAAGCGGAGTCTTTATCGAATTGAACAGCGATTTGGCAGTCGTGGCTCCAAATGATAGACTGAATACTGTCAGAAATTATAAACAAATCGCTGGTTCCGTACCCGGCATAGAATTCCGCTCACGAAAGATTCAGTCCGCCCAGAGACCGACAATTCTGGGGTTTCTGTTTGAGACTCAAAAAAAGCTCGAGGCTGAAGAGCTTGTAGTATTTATTCCCAATAGTGTCTGGACCGGTGATAAGTTTATGGAAGCCCTTCCGATTAACGGCGCAAGGTATTATATAACCAAAGAACCTGAGGGCGAAGTAACAGGGCTGCCGGATGTCCGGAGCATCCTGGAAGGCTTCTGGAATATGACGGATGAAGATAAGGCAGATATGTTCAAATTCATTTTATTTGACCACCCTTTTCTGGGCAGAATGGGCATCACAGCTTGTGGTACCGATGAGCAGGAATTATTTGAGCTTTTGGGGAAGAAAGTCAAATAGAGGGCCCTGAGGTCAGGTAGAAAAGCCCCGAGATCAATAAGAGAGCCCCCGAGATCAAATAGAAAGGCCCTGAGATCAAGTAGGAAAGCCCTGAGATGATAACTCAGGGCGATATTACAGTCAGTTTGTTGCTTGCATCGGAAAGATTGCCGGAAGTGTCATATGCTTTAATCCAATATACCCCGATCAGAGGCTTTGATTTATTTGTGACTGTGCGTGAGGCTCTTTTGGATTTTTCGACTTCGATACCGTTGCAGTAAATAATGTAGCCTTCCACCTTGACATTATCGGTAGCTGCATTCCATTCAAGCGATACGGAAGAACCCTTCGTCTTTACCACCTTCAAACCGGTGGGTGCGCTTGGCTTTTTATCATCCTTCAGTGTTTTGATTACAATGGGCTCGCTGTATGCGGACCTGTTGCCGGCCGTATCGATTGCGACTACCGTGTATTTAAAGCTTTTGCCAGGGAGAAGGCTTTTAGCGGTGAAGGCAGCCTTCGTCCGGGTTCCTTTTTCAACGCCGTCGCAGTATACTTCATACCCTTTTAACTTGACGTTATCCGATGACGGCGACCATGTCAGCGTGAGTTGTGTCTCGGTTACAGACGTACCCTTGAGCCCGGCAGGTTTATCCGGGGCCTTTGTATCCCGCAGCGTCGTTTCCTGAATACTGCGGCTTTGTCCGGAATAATTGCCCATTTTATCATACGCTTTTACAAAGAAGCTGTAGCTAGTACCGGGAAGAAGTCTTTTTACCGTATAGCTTGTCTTTGTCGTCGACGCGACCCTGCTGCCGTTTTTATATACTACATACCCTTTGACGCCGGTATTGTCGCCGGAGGGGTTCCATGACAAGGTGACCGAGGTATAATCGCAGGCGGATGGGGAAAGATTGCCGGGTATGGTCGGGGCTTGTGTATCCAGGTTGGTAACAACTGATATGCTTGTTCCGTTTGCCGATATGTTACCTGCAACATCATATGCCTTTATCTCGAACTTATATTTTGTGCCCGGCGACAGACCTGAATTTTCGTAACTTGTTTCCGAAGTAGTGGTTATTTTTCTGTCGTCGCGATAAACATAATAACCTTTCACCTTTACGTTGTCGGTAGCGCCTGTCCAACTCAAAGAGACCGAAATGCAGGTCTTTCCGGTGACAAGCAGCTCTTTTGGCGCAGCCGGCGGCTCAGTGTCGGGTGTTTTAGTTTTATCAGCCCCGGCGGCTTTCAGGGGAATAATTGTGAACAGGGAAAGCAACAGTGCTAAACAGAGAAATCCTTTTAATTCTTTCATATAGAACCTCCAAATACACTTCTCGACAACCTGTTATATGATGAATCATGATTTATCAATTTCATTTTACAATATTTCCCAAGATATTCCAAGAACAAATGTTCGTAAAATAAAAAGGAGTTCTCTGATTATTCCGGTAACAGCGGATACGATACGCGCGGAGAAAACGCTGCTACATTCCCATATGGCCTTTGATCATGCCGGCAATATTACCGCCGAATACCGCTTATTACTGCGTGCATTGACGTTGTCATGGATGTCAGAGCCGGTACATAAATGCCGCGGATCAGGGCCGGTAAATGAATACCGTGGATCAGAGCCGGTACATGAATGCCGTGGATACTGTCCCATATTGTTAAATTTCCCCAAACGTAGAATTAACGCTTGTTTTGTTGTATATTTGTTATACATGCTGCTTAAAGGGGAGATGGAGCAGGTTGGCGGAATTCGTGGCAAATTTAAATCTTGTTTCGATCGCTTTGGTCGCAGCGTTTGTGCTGCCTGTTATTTCCGGCGCCATAAGCGTGTTTTCAAGGGATACGGTCAGAAGGTCCGTCACAGGACTCCTCGAAAGCATGGAACTCATCCTGGGACTCGTATTTTCAATATATCTTGCCAAGAAAATACTTATTGACCATGACGGCGGGATTTCTGCGAGGATTTACGGAATATTGCCCGGTTCGGCCAAAACGGCCCTGACGGGTAATGCAATGCTTGCTTATGTAGTGGCCGTGCCGGTTCTGCTGCTTTTGATGCTGATCATCGTCAGGCTCGTAACGGAGCCATTATACAGGTATGTTCTGATCCCCGTCGCGGATCTGATCTATTCCGGCGTCATTATGCTGGGTCCGTTCATGAAAAGGATCATCGGAGCCCTTTGGAAACTGCCGAAAGCAGCCGTTATGACGATCTTACTTGCCACCGCGGTATACTTTTCATCGTATTTTGTCTATTGGCCGTCGCTTACCCATTGGGCAAGCAGTTCGAGGGAGTACCAGTTCGTTTACAACGACATTCTCTATCCCGCGCTCAACTCGAGTATAGCAAAGAAGATCCCCGTCATCGTAGGCGACGAATTCAGGAAATCGACGGCAGGCTCCGTTTCACTGGATCAGGCGAAAGCGGTCGACAATGCTATCGAGAAGCTGACGGGCGGGAACATAAAGATAATCCGCTACTTCAACGGAGTAACGCTGGATGAAGCGGTCAAGTCCAACGACGAAATCGATAAAAAAGCCCGCGATATAACGGCTAAGGGCAAGGACGAAAAAGAGAAGGCGTATCTGCTCTACAAGTGGATATCAAAGAACATCGACTATGATTATTCAAAGGCTGAAAGGATCACGAGCTACCCGATGGGCGAGAGATCAGGCTCCGTTGTGGCGTTCGACACACGCAGGGGCATATGCTTCGACTATTCCAGCCTCTACGTCTCTATGTGCCGTGCAACCGGCCTCAATGTAAGGTTCATAACCGGCCAGGGATACAGCGGCGCCGCCTGGGGCGACCACGCGTGGAACCAGGTCTGGATCAGCTCCGAAGAGCGGTGGATCAACGTCGACGCGACCTTCGGCAGCTCGAGGATGAACTACTTCGACAGGGAGAATTTCTCTGTGGACCACAAGGACGCCGAGGTGCAGGGCGAGTGGTGAACAGAATGATATTTCCCAGTTGACTTGATTTCAAATACAATTCTGGCTATAATAATATATAATATTAAATTAGCCGGGAGACGCTATGAATTACATAAATCGGCATATAGAAAGCGCAGTGAAAAAAGCCTCCAGGATGTTTCCGGCCGTTTTGGTCACAGGGGCGAGGCAGGTCGGAAAAACAACCTTGCTGAAGCATATTGCAAAGGATATTCCATATTTAACTTTGGATGATCCTATTTTGCTTCAAAGCGCTATTGAGGAATCAGGCGGTTTTTTCAAAGTGTCTCCGCCACCCGTAATAGTAGATGAAATACAGTATGCGCCGGGCTTGTTCAAATATATTAAAATGATCTCAGATGATAGCGGTGAAAAAGGACAGTTTTATCTTACAGGTTCACAACAGTTCAAAATGATGCAGAATATCAGTGAAAGTCTTGCCGGCAGAATCGGGATCATCAATCTGCTGGGATTATCTCACCGTGAAATAATGAATGATTCTTTCGTTGAAGTATTTTTGCCGACAGAAGAATACTTTGCAAAAAGAAAATTAACAGCGCAGCAGGTTGATTACAAGAGGGTATGGGAGATTATTCACAAAGGTTCTATGCCTGCGATGTATTCGGAAGAAACCGATTGGCAAATGTTTTACGCCGCGTACACCAAAACCTATATTGAGCGTGATGTCAGAGAGCTTACCCATGTCGGGGATGAGCTTAAGTTTATTAAGTTCATAACGGCTATAGCAAGCAGGACCGCTCAGATGATTAATTTATCATCGGTTGCAAATGAGGTCGGAATCAGTGCGCCCACTGCTGACAGATGGCTTTCCATTCTGGTTTCGTCAAATATCGTCTATTTGCTGCAACCATATTATAACAACAGGACTAAAAGAGCAGTAAAAACGCCAAAGCTCTATTTCCTTGATACAGGCCTTGCGGCATATCTTACGAAGTGGAATACGCCCGAGGTCCTCGAGGCGGGCGCTATGGCCGGGGCGTTTTTTGAAACCTTTGTGGTGGCGGAGATTCTCAAAAGTTATTATAATGCCGGTATCCTGGACCCGTTGCTTTACTATTACCGTGACAAAGACGCAAAGGAAGTTGATATACTGATAGAACAGAACGGCATGCTCTATCCGGTAGAGATTAAGAAGACTTCTAATCCTGGCAGGGAGCATATCGAAAACTTTTCGGCGCTTGAAAAAATCAACGGTTTGTCCATGGGAACCGGCGGTGTTATTTGCATGTATGACAGGAATATTCACATCAATGAAAAAAGCATGGTCATTCCTGTGACATGGTTGTAGCTAAAACAGTTGCAAATATGGCGGCTTTGGTCTTGTTTGACGAGTAAGTGAATAATTGGTAAGATATAGTCAGATTTTGTTTATGTTTTGAATATGACCGTTAGTAAAGATTATTCGAGCTGAGGCATATGAAAACAATTGCTTTTTTTGATACCGAGATTGAGCCCAATAGCGGGAAAGTACTAGATATTGGGAGTGCTAAGGAAAATGGCGATTTGTTTCACTCCAATTCCGTCCCTGACTTCATAAGGTTTTTATATGGGTCACAGTATATTTGCGGCTCTATTTATTGAGATCAAAACGTTCCATTCCTATTGCTTTGACTTGTTGGGTAAGATCGGCACAATAGAGAAATCAGACGAAATTATTAAAGAAGCAGTAAAAAGGATTAAATGCGGCGAGGTGGAAGCGGGCAAGATCACAAAAACGGTCTTGGTGATAGATGAAGCGCAGGATATGGACGCTGACGAATCTGAGTTGGTCGAGGCGTTGATGGAGTATAATGAGGATATGCGTGTAATCGCAGTCGGAGATGACGACCAGAATATTTTCGAGTTCAGGGGCTCCAGTTCTAGATATATGGTGCAGATAGCCAAAGAGAATAAAGCTGTCATGTATGAACTGGTCGAGAACTACAGGAGTAAAAGCAACATTGTCGACTTTTCCAATCAATTTGTCCGGAGGATTTCGCACCGCTTAAAGGAAACGCCCATAGTAGCCGTTCAGAATGACGACGGCAGGATCAAGGTTGTAAAGTACAGTAGTACCCATCTGATAACGCCTCTGGTTAATGATATACTTTCCGAAGGACTCGCGGGTACTGCCTGCGTTTTGACCAGAACGAACGAGGAAGCTTTGCAGATTACGGGGCTTCTGGTGAAAAACGGGATGCAAGCGAAGCTGATTCAGTCAAATGACGGCTTCAATCTGTATAATCTGTTTGAAATACGATTTTTCCTTGAACAGCTTAATTTGGCCGAGGTTACTTATACGATCGACGAGGAAACATGGGCAAACGCGAAAAAGAGGATGGCCGACAATTTCAGGGAGAGCCCTAATCTGGAGCTTTGTATCAATATTATCAAGGACTTTGAGCTGACTAATCCAAAGAGTAAGTACAAATCAGACCTGGAGATTTTTATCCGGAAGTCGAAGCTTGAGGATTTTTATGGGGGAAGCACTGAAACAGTCTTTGTCTCTACAATTCACAAGGCAAAAGGACGTGAGTTTGATAATGTCTTTCTGATGCTTGACAGATATGGTATAGAGTCCGATGAGGTGATCCGTCTGCTGTATGTTGCGATGACAAGAGCAAAACGCAACCTGACAATTCATTATAACGGCTATTACCTTGATTCTATAATAACAACGGGTTTTGAAAGAGTCTACGACAAGTCGGAATACCCACCGCCCGAACAGTTGGCTGTTCAATTGACGCACAGAGATGTATGGCTGGATTATTTTATTAAGGTAAGGCAATGGATCTCACAGCTATATTACGTCGAATTGCTTACTGTTGATGGCGATTATTGCCGTAATTCGAAAGGACAGAGGGTGTTGAGATTTTCAAAGCAGTTTATTGAAAGAATTGAGGATATGAAGCGAAATGACTACTTGCCTGAGAGGGCGACAATCAGATTTATTGTTTATCGGCAGAAGGAAGGATCGGAACAGGAAAACAGGATTGTTTTGCCGGAGCTTATTTTTAAAAGAGTAACAGATAATAATGCTAGGTGATGAGATCTATGCACTGTAAAGTAAAGGCCAGATGCTTTTTATGCGTACAACTTATGCAAAATACCGGAAGGGACGAATGGCACCGGTTGAAGCTCCGGCCTTATCTTTTTTCAACCGTCACTTCAGGATATTTGGAGGCAGCGCTGTCTATGATCGGTTCTGTTGCACCTTTCAAATACTTGTTGAAGAAGGCAAGGATATAATCGTTCATTATCGCCCTTTGGCGGTTTGAATCGATGCTTCCCAGTATTCCTGACAATTTTCCGATATTGGGCAGTATCGTATTGAAATCGGAGAAGTTCATGTGTTCTGCGCCCTCTATATATACTATCATGAAGTTTTTCTGGTCTGCTGAATAAGCGCCGCTTATTATCCTTTTGATATTTTTTCCGACAGTCAGGATCATAAAGGGCTGCCGTAT
>JAEYOM010000170.1 GCA_023411715.1 Bacillota bacterium
ATACACCTTCTTTCAGATTCGTAGT
The DNA here is from genome assembly GCA_023411715.1 of Bacillota bacterium. Taxonomy (GTDB): domain Bacteria; phylum Bacillota; class Clostridia; order Acetivibrionales; family DTU013; genus JAEYOM01. Next base: position 26 of record JAEYOM010000170.1, read on the forward strand.
CACCCACGACACCCTTGGCGTTTAGCTATATCCTTCCCACTACCGGGCGGATTCGAGACTTTCACTCGTAAGAACGTGCGCCCGCCGGGCACACATAAAAAAGTTGGAGCATTTTAAAGCCCCAACTCTTTTCAGAAACAATTATTCACAATCACTTTATGTATTAACTCTTGTGCTTCTCCCCATCCTTGATGTGTTCGTGCGTATACAGGTGATCCATACAGTACTCGCGGTCGCCGTCGCAATCCATGCAATACCTGAATTCCATGTTCCTGTCCTCCACATTCGTCTTCCCGCAGACCGTGCAGCGGTGCATTACGTAGATCTTGGGTATTTTCTTTTGGAATTCCTTTTTGCTGTAATAGGTTTTTCTGCCTCTCGTAATCCTAAAAAAGATGTCGACGCCGAAGAACAGAATAAAGTTCAGCGCGGAGCCCAATATGGTTATAAGGCCCGCCAGCGGATTGAAGGCAAAGTTTAATACCAGGAATGCCGCATAAAATATCGAAAGGTACTTCATCTTAACCGGTATAAGGAAAAACAGCATTATCTCGTAATTCGGAAAAACATACGAGAATGCAAAGATCAGCGACAGATTCAGATACATCGAGGAGCCGTCGCCTCCAAGGAATGCCGACGCTATGGTTCCAAGAACTCCGATCAGGTAATACACGTTGAACCTGAAGGCTCCCCACTCGTGCTCGAGCGATGAGCCTATCATATAATAGAAATACAGCACAAATATTATTAATATCGGTGAAGACTCAGGCGGCACGAACAAAAATGTCAGCAACCTCCATACCTCTCCGTGTAAGACAAGAGACGGTATCAGAGCAATCCTGCCAGCAAACTGCAAACTGTTGCCGGAAATACTATCCAAAAGCATCAGAAGATATACGACGCCGTTCAGTACAGTTATATACAGCATTAGATTCTTGATGCTGTATTTACCTAGTTTCCTCTCGTATTTATCAAGCCAGAGCACCCGGAACCCTTCCCTTCCGCTTCTGTGACAACTGCTATCCACGTGTTATGCACATCGGCAAATTGCTTTATGAAAAGTACCTGCTTCCTTATCATTCCATTTACATTAAGCATTATACCCCGCTTGTGCAGGATCGTAAAGATTTAACTCAGCGAGGCTGCACATCCCGCTTTCTATTGCGTTTCCCCGCAGGACCAGGTATAGTTCGGCCTCTGTTGCAAAAGCATAGGGATTTACGAAGAAAACACCTATTCCTAAGCAAAGCGCACCAAGAAAATACCATCCCAGGAAGGACAGGTCAAGTACGAACATCCTCCACTTATTGCCCCTCATTATATTCCTGCTGAGGTCGATCGCCCTGATCGCTCCTATGTTCGGGTTGTCCGCGAGTATATACGGCACCATTCTGTAGGAATAAGCCTTTATAATACCCGGTATTATGAACAATAGGAACCACAGGAAATTGAACAGGCCTTTCAGAAACATCGTGGATATGATGCCCGTATAATTCCGTCCATCGAAACCAAACCTGAAGCAGCCCCTGTTGTCGAAGTACTGCGCCGACTGCACGAAATATCTCCTGCCGCCGACTTCCAGCGAATAAAATACAAGTATACGCAGAGCTAATGCTATAATGAGCACAAAAGCGACTCCGGCCAGTATCATGAGAATAAGAGCAATAAGCCCGGAATCGAGCTGCGAGTAAGAATACTGAGGTAATGACGAGCTGCTTTCCCGCCATAAGCTGCCGCTGCCACTGCCAGTCGTAAAAGCAATCACCAGACTGATCAAAAAAGCTTTCCAATAATTAGTCCGTAAAACCGACTTGGCCCTTTCCTTCAATTCCTCCCTTATCCACATGTTATCCTCACTTTCCCGATCATATTCCATACCGGAATGTAACCTTCACACTACTATACTGTTAAATACTCTATTTTGTCTGTGCTTACTTATATGACTGTTTGAGGATATTCTCGGAAACGCTTGTAAACAACGGGCTTACCGATTCCCTGTTATGGATGCGTATCAGTGCCTGGGCGAAAAGCGGAGCTACTGATACCAGTTTTATCTTGTCGGACTTCAGTATATTTTTATTTTCGACAGAATCAGTGCCGATCAGCAGGTCTATATGGCTTTTTTCGATTTTTTCCACGCCTTTTTCGCTCAGCATCATGTGAGACAGGCAGGCAACGATCTTTTTGGCACCGCGGTCTTTCAATAGACAGGATAGCTCGGCAAGCGTACCGCCGCTCAGGCTGAAATCGTCCACTATTAACGCTGTCTTGTCCTTTACGTCTCCTATAAGTTCGAGGATCTCGGCTTTCTCGTTATGGCAGGATCTGGTCTTGTCCCCTATCGCTATAGAGGTGTTAAGATAATCCGCATACTTTCTTGCATTCTTGGCAAAGCCGGCGTCCGGCGATACCACTATCAGATCAGAGAAATTCATTTTTTTGATATATTCACACATGACTGGAAGAGCATGCAGGTGATCCACAGGTTTCTTGAAAAAGCCCTGTACCTGTGGGCTGTGCAGGTCCATAGTAACGACCCTGTCGATGCCTGCCAGTTCCATGCACTCGGCGCAGACCCTGGCCCTGATGGAGACTCTGGGTTCATCCTTTTTATCCGCCTTCGCATAGCTGAAATACGGCATTATGGCCGTTACCGATGCAGCGCTGGCCCTTTTGAAAGCGTCAGCCCAGAATAAAATTTCCACGAACTCGTCGTTTGGATTCATGCCAATCGGCTGCACAAGATATACATCCATGCCCCTGACTGTCTCACATGCTTTAACGTAGGTATTTCCTTCGGAAAAGGTTATGACTTCGGATCTCGCCAGCTTGTCGCCAAGAAAACTGCACATGTCCTGTGCAAACTCCCTGCCGGAACTGCCGGCGAATATTTTTGCACTTTTCAGAACTGCCATTTTAGCACCCCAAATCTATCCGTATATCCCAGGGCATCCGCAAAAGGCAGTCCGAAAGCATGGAAGATATCCGCCGGATCTATCGCCTTTGATGACCTGTACTGATATATCGTTTTCCTTTGATTTTCATAATGAACACCGTCACTTCCGGTAGCAAGTATATTTTATCATACGAAATGTGTTAGTTCTATAATGATTATCTACAAAAAAAATCAATCGGAGTAAACAAAAATGTACTCGCTGTTCGCAAGCCGCAGCTTGTCATTTGCCCTCAGCTCGTACTCCTTGTTGCTCTCTAACCTGTTATCGTTGATAAAAGTGCCGTTCATGGAGTTGAGGTCCTTTACGCAGCTGACGCCGTTCCGGTTTATCAGTTCCGCATGCAGCTTGCCGACGGCGTTATTATACAGGATATGATCGACATGGCCTTCGAGCCGCCCGATGATAAAATCGTCCCTGTCCAGTATAATATCACTTTCTCCTGCACGTTTACCGGTACTTTTCAGTATCCGCACGCCCTTTGCATGTCTGCCAAGCAGTTCTGTTTTGTATGAGAGCCTGTAGGCATCCGCCTCATCGATTTCCGGCCCGGCAGCCTCGGGTTCGGATATTTCCAGCTTTGGTGCCACATTCTTTGGGGTTCCAGCCTTGGGGATTCCAGGATTTGAGGGATCAGCCTTGAGGCTTTCAGGTTTGGGGGGCTCAGCCTTGAGACTTCCAGCCTTGGGGGGCTCAGCCTTGAGACTTCCAGGCTTTGGCGTTTCCGGCACAGGTGCTGCTTGCTTTATCGTTTCATGCGTCTCAATCTTCAGTTTTTGTACACCTTCCCGCACCTCTCCATTTTTCGCTTTACGTCCTGCTATTCCCGATGACAGGATCTTTTTAAATACAAGCACGTCGATGGCAACCGCGATCATCAGCACCGCAGCGTAATTTGCAGTATGATTGGCTCCCGCCATGTCTATAAGCCCCCGGCAAAGGTATATTGTCAGTGCCATGACAAACTGCAGCAATACGGCTAATATCGCGAACACCGGGACCGGACGTACCTCCTGTGCTTCGCTGTCCCCAGATCTTGCTCCTGTGTCCGGCTTCCCTATATTCTTATTTCCGCCGGCCTCTACCACCGCTTCGCCGGGAGAGCCCGCTGCCTGTTTACCGGCTGCGTCAGGCTTGGCAGTGTCTTTGGCGATCCCGCAGTTTCCACCGTAAAGCAGTTCACTGATCAGTGTTACAAAATTCTTCAAGTTGAACGACTCGCTCCTGACAGCGGAAAGTATCCGCTGTACGATATTCCCGTTGTCAAACCCCTCAATCTGTATATGCTGCAGCAGCAATTCCGAGAAAAAGCTTTTCAGTGCCTCGCAGCTCTCACAGCCTTTTTCAGCAGGAACATATATCAGTGAAGGTTCGAGCGTATCAGGACAAATATATATCTGATCCTGCCTGAAAATAAAATTTGAAGAATTCAGAAGATAACCATATGAATCGCTTACTGAAGAAGCTATGTCAAAAATAAATTTAAGGAATTCCGGTTTACTGAATTTCTTTCTTTTCAAAAAAATCGAAAGCGGCACCTTGGATGTGATATTATAATAAAAACATGTCAAGCCATCCCTTAGCATGCGTTCAGGCGGTATCAGGCACCTTACGGCATTATGCCCAAGCATGCTGCACTGGTATTCTGACGCTGCATTGATACCGGTCACCACCAGGAAGCTTGCCGAAGCATCACTTTCATATCCGAATCCAAGTTCATCATACCCGTTGATCGGCATATTCATACGATCATCTCCTACAAGTCATTATTACCTTATTAAAGAGTCGAAATCAGGCATAAAAAAACAAGGTGAGCTGCAGCCGCCTTTTACAACAGCTGCAGCAAGCCTTATGCACCCATTGTTCCCTCGTCAACGGAATATCAGGCTGCCCCGAACATACAGGCTTCCCGGTGCATTCAGGCTGCCCGAACATGCAGGCTTCCTGGTACATTCAGGCTGCCTGGTGCATTCAGGCTGCCTGGTGCATTCAGGCTGCCCTGAACATACAGGCTTTCTGCTACATTCAGGCTATCCCGAACATACAGGCCTCCCGGTGCATTCAGGCTGCCCCGAACATACAGGCTTTCCGGTGCATTCAGGCTGCCCTGGACATACAGGTTTACCGTACATTCAGGCTGCCCCGAACATACAGGTTTTACCATACATTCAGGCTGCCATTAACATGCAGGCTACCCGCACCCAGTACATACAGCCTAAAGTCAGTTTATCTTGTTGCTGTCTCTGATATTACTGCTGTTGACGTCCTCTGTAATGGAGTCATCCGCGAATACACTTTTCATTATCCCGGTGACGAATTTAATTATGGCATCTCTGAAAATAAGCGCGATACCAACCAGCACCGCTATCAACACTACAATTTCCACGGTACCGAGGCCATCTTCCTCTCTTATGAATCTTCTGATCAAATCACTCATTTGACCACCTCCATCCTAGATATTCTTCAAAGCCAGCACGGCCGGCATGCCTACAATAAGAAGGATCGCCGCGAACATCAGCATCATCGGCAGCAGTAATTTTGTGGAAGCCTCTTCACCGAATTTTTTGGCTGTATTCTTCCGAAGCTCCCAGCATTCATTCGCATATACTCTCAGTATTGGAACAAGCTCGGCATTGCCCTTCCTGATATTTTGCAGAATGACGGAAACAAACCTTGTTATCAGCGGTATACGGCACCTCTTTGCAAATTCCTCGTACGCCTTGTGCTCAGGTATGCCTGCTCTGATATCCTGTACGGCCGAATTCAATTCCATATACAGGGGAGAGCTCCCGGTATTGTCCAGGGAGACCTTTTCCCATGCCTTTGATACCGTCATCCCGGCATTTATAAGCAGCGTCAGCTTATTAACGAAATCAGGGAAATCCAGCTGTATGGATTGCCTTCTCTTTCTTACCTTGTCCGACAGGTCCTTGTCGGTAAATACGGCAACACCGACGGGAAGTGCGGTGCAGAACAGTATGTACCCTGTATCGGGAGCGGTAAAATTACCGACCAGTACGGAAAAAATCAAGGACAAAAGTACGAGTGATATCTTATTGGCCCAGTGGACCTTAAGCATGCGGATCGCCTTCTTATGTCCGTGAATCTCGGTGATCATTGCAAGCAGCTTCCTGTCATAGCTCGTATTGTAGCTATACTTGAACGCATCCAGCAGATATAGGCCTATAGGAAGTATATCTTTCATAGGGTAAGCTTTTTTATCGAGCTCATCCGTTACTTCGGCATATCTGCCGAATGAAAGCAGATATAGTGTCAATATGGTAGCCGTAAGAACAATAAGCACAAGCAGCATAAAACATTACTCCTCAAATGGATCAACAATTTCCGGTATCCTGCCGCAGGTTACTCCTAAAGCTTGATATCACATATTTTTGCCGAGATCAGCCAGGCGATCAGAAGCAGCACGATGGAAACGCTCATGGTGATCCGTCCTGCAAGGGTATTAAATACAGGGTACATATAATCAGGAGCGCTTGCCGATAGCAGCAAGATCATAAGGATTGGTATCACATTGAGCACATTCTGCTCGAATTTGCGCTCTGCAAGCATCGTATCCACTTCCTGTCCGACTTCTATCCTGTCGTTGATGATTGACGAAGTGTTCCTGATCACCTCGGTCAGGTTGCCGCCGCTTCTCTTGCTGATATTGAATACATTCACAAAATTGTCGACGTCCTCGAGCCTCGCCCTATCGGCAAATTCATGGAGTGAGGATTCGAGTGTCTCATTCATATCCAGTCTGCTGATGATCCTCCTGAGTTCCGTAAGGATGAAGGCCGAAGGCTCGGGATAAAGGACCGTCAGATCCTTGAGGGCTTCCCTGAAGGCCGATTCAACCGTCATGCCCGCTGAAAGCGAAGAGGACAGAGAATACAGCATATCCTTGAACTGAATGTTCAGCTCCTTCTTGCGCCGCCTGATGATTTCGCGTGTCCTTATCCCGGGGTAAAAGAGCGCCAGAGGAGTCAAAAAAGCGGAAAGTATAAAACTCCTGTAGAAAATGAAAGCGACTGCAAATATGACTGCCGCAGCTGCTGTGGTATATAAAACACGTTCACGGACACTCATCACATATGAATCATAATCGGACGTACGGATCACCACACAATTCGCAGGATACTCCTGCCATTTTTAGTTTTGTAGTACTGATAAGCCTGCTGCCGGTTCGCCTGAGGCTGCCTTTTACCTTCCCATCGCCTTCGGGCGTCATACCGGAAGTACCACGTCCTGCTGTATCTTCCTCGAACACATACAAAGGGTTCAGTTCTATCTGCCCGTTACAGCAGCCCTTTATTTCACTTATTTCAATAACTCTTCTGGTCTTGTCCCGGAGCCTCGCAAGGTGTATCACGATATCGATAGCCGATGTGATCTGCTGTCTGACTGCTTCAAGCGGCAGAGGCGCGGCGGAAAGTACCATCGTTTCAAGCCGCTTCATCATATCTGCCGCCGAATTGGCATGTCCTGTAGAAAGCGATCCATCATGTCCAGTATTCATGGCCTGCAGCATATCAAGGGCTTCTTCGCCCCTGACCTCCCCCACAATGATCCTCTCGGGTCTCATTCTAAGTGATGTCCTGATCAGTTCACGGATAGTGATGCGCCCTTTGCCCTCAGTGTTAGCATTTCTGGTCTCCAGCCTGACAATATTTTCGATCCCTTTGATCTGAAGCTCGGCTGAATCCTCGATCGTTATGATCCTTTCCTCAGAAGGGATCCTTGCTGAAAGAGCATTGAGAAATGTCGTCTTGCCTGACCCTGTACCTCCGCATATGAAGATATTGTACTTCGCACGAACGAGGCAGCCCAGGTCCTCCGCCGCCTCCGGGCTTAGTGAGCCGGCTGCGACAAGCTGCTCCATTGTCATAGGCTCCGCAGGAAATTTTCTTATCGTCATTACGGGGCCGTTCAAAGCCACAGGCTTGAGAACTACATTTACCCTTGACCCGTCAGGCAGAGTAAAGTCAACGATAGGAGACGCCTCATTGACAGTTCTGTTGGTCCTCGAAACTATAGCCTGTATCACGTCCTCAAGCTTTTCAGTGCTTTCAAATCCCGTATCTATGCCTGATACCCTTCCCTCTCGCTCTATAAAAAGTTTGTCAGGCCCGTTTATCATGATCTCGGTTATCGTCTTATCGTCTATGACAGGCTGCAGTATATCCAGTCTTCTCATTGAATTGAACACCATATCGGCCAGCTCGCGCTTTTCGGCTATATTCATATAGTCTTTGCCCGATATCCTAAAGACGGCGTCCGTGACCGTATCCATTACTTCATCGTCCGATATGTTCCTTGTTCTGTCCAGGTTCCCGGCTATCTCATTCCTTATCTCATCAGCAAATTTTTTCAGGTTTCGCTTTCCGTTCGCCGGGTCCTGAGTTTCAACAGAGAACTCAGGGGCTGCTATCGTTCCATCAGTAGGCAATACTCTCACCTCCGACTTCAGACGCTACGGCTGCCCTTATGGGCGTTATATACGCGCACAGACTGTCAATGCCCGATAAGAAGGAAATGTTTTCAGTCAGTACTGAAGGGAAACCTCCGGCAGACGGGATAGGGCATTCATTTATCCCCGCCATAGGCCTAAATTCACTGAAGAGGCATGATACGGCGGCTTCCGGCTTGGTCCCGCTGATCCTGTTCAGTACCGGAATGATCCTGCCCGACGGGCTGGCGCCATTCCTGTCCTTGATACATTCGATACTGTTCAGAAATTCCTTATATTTGACCGATGTACCTTGCCCTGGTGCAAGGATCAGCAATATAGCGTCGGATTGCTTTATGACCTCCGTGTTTACCGGACTGAATCCACTGGCGATATCTATGAAAACTATGTCATAAACCGCGCTTTTTCTGAAAGTATCCAGTAGAAGGGCAATATCCTGTTCTGTCAACTCGTTCAATTCCAGCAGGTTTTCGGGGGGCCTGAAATAATGTACGCCTGTCCTTGCATCCATATTGGAGGCGCCCTCAAGCTTCAAGCCTATATTGCTGTTCTTCCCTTTCAGATGGTAGATCACGTTTGAAAAGCTTTGGCCTGATCCGGCCTCGCTGTGAAAAAACATTTCCGTCGATGGTACGGCTTCAAGATTTAAATAGAAAGCACGTGATCCACGGCTTTCATACAAAATGCTGCAGCCCGCGGCAATGCTGCTTTTGCCTGCACCGCCCGCAGGTGAACAGACACATACGAGCCGGGTCCGGTATTTTCCCTGCATCGTACAATCCTTGATACCCCTCGCAGCATACAGCCTGAGCAGATCCGCAACAAGCCTGTCGGTGTGCTGGTATTTTTCTGCGGTATCATAACCCTCCGGTAAGGCTGCCGCTCCGCCGCTGTCAAGTATGACCGTTCTGGCTGGGTTTGCGGCAATCGGACCTTCTGTGAACATATCGCTGCTTATGAGCAGTATGTCCGCCTTGTCCATACTATCAAGGAAAATGTCCAGCTTTTTGCGGGATGCAAAAGATATGATTTCAAACCTCTGAGGATAATTTATAATAAGATATCTTTCGAGCTTCGACAAATATTCCGTATCGCCGTCAGCAAGCACAAGGCTCAGCTTTCCCATAAAACTGCCCCCTAAACCGGTACATAATTTACAAATGCATCAAAGCCGGGTGTATTATTTGTAAATTTATGGATATGCTTATAATTATATGTAAAAATGCGGCAACTGTCAATTCCTAATTTTCTAATATTTACCTATTAATCGGGAAGAGTCTGCCGGAAGTAACGGTAAAATTACCTGGTAAGCTGTGGAAGAAGCTCATTCTGGGATTTTTTGACGTAATTTTTGATGTGGTTGAATACTACGGGGCCGTAATGCCTGATTTTAAGACCGTATTCGTAATATCCCTCGTGCTCCGCTTTTCTGACGATCTCGGCGGTGAGCGAAAGGATATCCCTTGTAAGGTATATGTCCATGGCCAGACGCTTCCACCCTGGTTCTGTCAGCGTTTATAACAACGCTCTTGAAAACGTTGATCATGGAATAGTGCCTAATAGTAACTAACATGCCAGCTTTTACTGCCATGGCACACCTCCGGAATGTGTCTGCTTGCAGTAATTATATACCATTAATTTCAATAATTAAAGGCTTATGTACACTGTAACAGACCGGTCGCGGAAATAATATGCTATATTGGATGAAAACATTGTAACACTTGATACCTATGAAGAATAAATTAAATTAGTGGATTGAAATTTATGTCAACTCTATGTTCGAAAGGAGGACTCCGTAATGGCAGAAAGATGCGGTAATTTCCTTGGTGACAATTGCGCCATTTTATTCTTTATCATTCTGTTCCTGCTGCTGTTTTTTGATAGAGGCATCTGCTGAGGGGCTATTTGTTAACAAAAAAGCCAATTGCATTACATGGAACGAAAAGGGGCCACCCATGACGGGTGGCTTCGCATTTTTAAGGACAGAGCATTCTGTAACACATGGATACCCGCGTGAATATGATATAAAAGGCAACAGGCAGAGTATCCAGAGAAGGAGGTATTTTCAATGTCCAGAGAATTTGCATGCGGCATTTCTAACAATTGCGCATTATTATTCTTCATTATCCTTTTCCTCTTGTTGTTTTTTGACAGGAGATTCACAGGAAGAACAATAACAAATGAAGTCGAATAGAACAAGTTTATATATGAAAGGAGTGTATGACATGGCGGAGAACGAGAGAGGCGGCTTCTTCGGATGCGGACCCGGAATTGGCAGCTGGATCTGGATCATAATCATCATTGTAGTGATCATCCTGATAATACCGGCTATTTTCAGGAATGGTGAAGGCGAAGGCGAAGGATATTACAAGGAATAACCAATAAGGGCCCGGCTGCTTTAAACCGGCCCGGCAATCTGCTACATATCCGAGCGGAACGCATGATCAGGGAGATATGCCCGCAGCTGCGAAAAGCCTAAAGCGCTCTGTACAGCGCTGCGGGAAATGTCTCTTTTGTATTTCTTTATATATCTCCATTGAAAGATTTTTCCTATTCTGATATAATACAAAAAAGTTATTTAAATCAACCCTTTTTTTCACATACTTTTGCCGAATAAGTATATATGTGGCAAACAGTTCGCGAGGTAGCGGGGAAACACATATGAAAAAAAATAAAATACCACTTAACGTATTGATGATACTACTGGCAGTATTGGTCCTGCCAGTTTCAGCTTTGCCACTTTCCATCTATGCCGTCCCTGTTATTCCTGCCGTCCCTGCAGCCTTTGCTGTCCCTGTTGTCCCTGTTGTCCCTGTTGTCCCTGCAGCCTTTGCCGTCCCTGTTGTCCCTGCCGTCCCTGCCCCGCCCGTCAATTTTGAAAAAGCCGTGGATCTAAAAATACTCGGATTACTGGCAAATTCCCCGGACGATTTCCAGCTGGACCGCGCTCCGACGCGGCTGGAAGGCGCCATAATGCTCATACGCCTTCTTGGAAAGGACAAGCAGGTAAACAAGGGACGTTATGAGCACCCGTTCATGGACGTTCCGGGCTGGGCCCGCAATTATGTGGGTTACATGTATCAAAACAAGCTAACTACCGGGGTAGGCAACTCGAGGTTCGGTTCGAACGATCTGCTCACTGCGAAGCAGTATGTTGTATTCGTCCTGCGTTCGCTCGGCTACAGGGATGAAATCGATTTCAGCTTTGGCAATGTGTTGGACAGCGCAGTCGAGAAGGGACTTCTTTCAGCATACAAAGCATCGGCGCTGAATGACGCCGGGAAATTTCTGCGTGACGATATGGTCGGAATATCCTACAATGCCTTATCGGTAAAAATGAGAGATTCTTCCCAAACTCTGCTGGACAAGCTTGTTACGACCGATAAGGCTATTTTCAAACCGGCTGCCAAAATCCTCGGACTCTATACTGCGGATCTGCAGGGGGTACTGGGCGGTCTGGCTTCGGGTGACCCCCCCTCCAGCGACGGCAAAGCCGCGGGAACAAATACCGACCTTTTCCGTTTGTTACGCAATGCAGTATACAACAATGAAACCAAGGTAACTATCAATATCGGCGGTTACAGCGGGGACGCCGCAAGAGATTTTGAAAAGACCTTAGGCAGAGCGGTGGAAGCTGCGGAGACAGTATCCGGCGTGCAGGATTTCGTCAGTTCCTGGGAATACCTGTCCAGCGGCGATAGCCTGAAACTGAGTTTTGAATACAGGTATTCCAAAAGCGAATACAACCAAAGAAAGAACAATTACAAGTCTGCCGTCAATAAGGCCCGGGATATCGCGGCCAGGCGGATAACAGCCGGCATGTCCGATTACGACAAGGAGAAAGTACTGCATGATTATATAGTAAATAATACGGCTTTCGATTATAAGAATTATCTCAGAAGCACTATCCCCTATGCGTCCTATGACGCCTACGGCTGCCTGGTCAAGGGCACTGCGGTCTGTGAGGGTTATACGGAAGCAATGAAGCTGTTGTGCGATCTGTCCGGAATAGAATGTATCGTCGTTACCGGAAAGGCAAGCAATAACGGGGTTTATGACGACCACGCCTGGAATATCGTCAGGATCGACGGCGAATATTGTCATGTCGATCTGACAAGCGACGATCCGGTAACCGATGACGGCACAAACGTGCTTACATATTGCTATTTCAACCTGACCGACAACGAAATGGCAAGGTCGGGCGCCTGGAACAGGAAGGAATATCCCATATGCAGTTCTGCCAGTAACGGTTATTATTACAGGAGCAACAAACTCGCAAACAACCGCAGCGATTTTGACAAAGCCGTCCTTGCGGCTTTGAGAAAGCGCAGCAGCATTATCGAGATAAAGGTCATGGATTATACGCAACCGAAGTATTCCAATCTGAAGGATATCATGCTAAAGTCCGGGAACGTGCTGAAGTATCGTTATACGGTAAACGACAATTATGGCGTGATACGGATCTTCAATATCCAGTATACATAAAAGGAAAGAAAATAAAAAAGTTGGTTTACATAAAACCAACAAGTTTTCAAACTACTGACACAAAATCACTTTCCCCATTTTCTTAGTATATTCTAGCCTCAAAACCTCAGATTGTCAAGATAATTCCAGAAAAACGATCGCGTCAACTTACTGTAGGAAAAAGAAGAAAAGAATCATCCTGATTTTTGTTGAGGTCTGGAACGCCCTTGACAACAAGCATCCCCCATATGGTTTGCAGCCTGGGCGGCACCCTTTGAAAAT
>JAEYOM010000055.1 GCA_023411715.1 Bacillota bacterium
ATTGGAGCCCTGAACGAGAATTCCATCTGGCCATGGCCTTTAACCAGTTTGACTTTGTATTGAGAGCAGAAAAACGAAAAGATGGACTGATTCATCTTAAAAGGATACCGGCTTAGCAATGGCTTTAATTAGCTTATTAAAGCTTTAGGGAACAGAAGGAACTTAACAGTAATACACCTGAAACAGAGAAACGACATGACCTAAGCCATGTCGTTTCTTTATATGTATTTTTATCTTGTTGGAATCCTGTACCAGTCCTTCTGACGGTTGTTCTTAGAAGATTGAGAACTGGAGGAAAAGGGTTGCTAAAAGTGAGGAAACCAGAGAAACAACGGTAATCTGTGTGTTGATGGAAGGACCTGCAGTATCCTTGAAAGGATCGCCTACCGTATCACCAACAACAGCGGACTTGTGAGCCTGTGAGCCCTTGCCGCCGCAATTTCCGGCCTCAACATACTTCTTGGAATTATCCCATAATCCGCCTGCATTGGACATCAAAAGAGCCAATAGCAAACCGGAGGCGATATTTCCGGTTAAGAAGCCACCAATTGCTTCCGCACCACCTATGAAGCCAACGACCAGTGTGGAGACAATAGCTACAACACCGGCAGGAATAAGTTCTTTAAGAGCACCTGCAGTAGCAATGTCAATACATTTGTCATAATCAGGCTTAGCATCCGCGCGGCCTTCTTTGAGGCCAGGGATTGTATCGAACTGGCGATGGATTTCGCCAACCATTCTCTGAGCATTTCTATCAACACCGAGCATCAGCATGGCTGAGAATACGGCAGGAATTGCGACACCGATAATGAGTCCAAAGAATACTGTAGGATTCATTATGTCAAAGTTTTGAATACCGGGCAGACCAAGCTCGGCCGCAGCGGTATTGACTTCACTCATGAAGGCTCCCAAAAGTGCGATAACAGTAAGACCTGCAGCGCTGATGGAGAAACCCTTGGTAACGGCCTTAACAGTGTTACCTGCTGAGTCAAGCTCATCACAGATAGCGATGACCTTTTCACCCAAACCACCCATTTCAGCAAGACCGCGGGAGTTATCAACGATAGGTCCATAAGCATCGTTGGAAATAATCATACCAACAATGGAGAGCATTCCAAGAGCAGCCATGGAAATGCCAAACATGCCATAGCCTTCACCCAAAGGTGCGCAGATATTATAGGCTAAAAGTGCTGAAACCGCAATACCGATTAAAGCAGGAAGTGCGCTTAATAATCCATAGGAGAAACCTGAAAGGATAGTGAAAGCAGGTCCTGATTTGGATGCTTCAGCAACCTCGCGAACAGGCGGTTTGGAGTCATTGGTAAAGTAATCGGAAGCAATACCGATAACGGTACCAACCAGGAGACCTACAGCGGTAGCTCCCCAAATACGCCATTCAAATCCAAAGAGAAAAGTGGTTGCAGCGGTGAGAATTGCATAGACCACTGTGGTTACATAGGTAGAGCTGTTCAGAGCCTTATTGGGATCGCCATTTTTACCGATACGTGCTGTGGCTACACCAATAATGGAAGCCAACAGACCAAGGGCTGCGTAGGCGAATACCATTTTTACGTTGTTGCTGGCTATGCCGCCTAAAGAGGTAGCCATAACCAATGCGGCTGACATGGAAGCAACATTGGAGTCAAAAAGATCAGCGCCCATACCTGCAACGTCACCGACATTATCACCTACGTTGTCGGCGATAACGGCAGGGTTTCTGGGATCATCTTCGTCGATGCCCATTTCAACCTTACCAACAAGGTCTGCGCTGATGTCGGCCGTCTTTGTGAAAATACCACCGCCTGCTTTAGCAAAGAGTGCCAATGAGCTTGCGCCAAAGCTGAAGCCAAGAACGGAGGTTGCATCGCCAACGAGCATTAAAACTACGGTTACGCCCAAAAGGCTGGTTCCTACAACGGCCATACCCATAACGGCACCGCCACGGAAGCCTGCCATAAATGAAGGCTTAATACCCTGTTTTGCAGCTTCTGCAGATTTGATATTGGCAATAGTAGCGACCTGAATACCGATTTTACCGGCGAGAGCAGATAAAACAGTACCGAAAATGTAAGAAACAGCCATCCATATATTATCGGTCATGTTACCGGTCCAAATAGGTTTAGGAAGGAATAACAGGAGCAATACTGCTGCGACAGCTGTGAAGCGTGCTAATAGAACGTATTCACGCTTTAAGAAAGTATTCGCACCTTTGCGAATGTACTCGCCTATTTCAGCTATTCGAGCGTTGGATGAGGGTTGAGCTTTTACCCAGGTGTAAAGCCATGCAGCCACACCAAGAGCAAGGGCAGAGATTAGGATTGCAGCAACTTGAATGAATTGAGTTGAGATTTCCATAAATAGACCCCCTTAGCTGGATTTGATTTGAATTTTGACATTTTCCTATCTATTCTACTACAACAAAAAAAAATAATCAATTCATTTTATTCAAATATATGTATATTATAAAAATGGACAAGACCGTTTGTTTAAGCCCTTTTTGCCATATTTAGCATATGCCTTATTTAATACAATCGTTACATTATGGTAAAATTAACCATGGTAGTTTTTAGAGCTATGATTTAGGCCAGTACAGGGATATTAAACCCATAAAGCACAGTATTCAGGACTATTGATTTTTCTTTGGCTATGAAACATAATGAAGGGGATAAAATAAACCGAGCTAATCGCTTATTATGTTGTATAGAGGACAACAATAGAAAGAGGAAAACTATGCTACATCCGTTTTCACGGACCGAGCTATTAATTGGCAAGGACGGTCTTGAAAAGCTTAATAACAGTAAAGTTGCTATATTTGGAATTGGCGGCGTTGGCACCTATGCAGTCGAAGGCTTAGTGCGTGCCGGTGTTGGCCGTTTTGTTATTGTAGACGATGATTTAGTTTGTCTGACAAACCTTAACCGTCAGCTTCATGCAACCCGAAAGACCATAGGTAAGGTCAAGGTTGAAATCATGAAGGACAGAATATTGGAGATCAATCCCAAGGCCGAGGTTGCAGCATTGCAGCGCTTTTATCTTCCTGAGTGCGCGGACGAGCTTATTAAGGAGGACTATGACTATATAATCGATGCAGTCGATACGGTAACGGCCAAGGTTGATCTGGTGGTTAGGGCTAAAAAGCTTGGAATTCCAATTATCAGCTGTATGGGAGCCGGTAATAAGCTTGATCCAACACGTTTTGAGGTAACCGATGTGTTTAAAACCCATACCGACCCCTTAGCAAAAGTCATGCGTAAGGAGCTAAAACAGCGGGGGGTTGATTCCCTCAAGGTTGTCTATTCCACAGAACCGCCTATCAAACCCATGGAGAGCGAAGATTCAAGCTGTGCAACCCACTGTGTTTGTCCCAAGGGAACCCAAAGAACCTGCACAATCAGGAACCAAATCCCCGGAAGTGTCTCCTTTGTACCCTCTGTGGCGGGACTTATT
>JAEYOM010000100.1 GCA_023411715.1 Bacillota bacterium
GTTTGTATATTTTTTGTTTCATACTCTCCGGAAAGCTTTCGATCGGCTCTCCTTGAAGAAGCATCCCGGTTTCCCGCTCCGAGAAAACAAAACACCTGTCCATTTTATCTGTATGACCGATATTCATTGGACAATGTTCCTGACATTTCAAACAATCGTAGAAGGTATGATGTACAGATACCGGAAGCCACCCGGGGAAATCACCGGCAGTCTCATTCATGGCTGAAAGGCACATTTGATTGTCTATTAGAAACCTTTCACTTCTTATTGCGCCTGTGGGGCATTTATTTATACAGACCCTGCAGCTATCGCATAACTTGGCTGTTACTGTCTGTCTCCACATATCTTCTTCACACGGCATATCTGAAAAATATGCGGCTAAAGAAAAGTTGCTGCCCATCCCGTCAATATATGTAATATTGTTTCTTCCGTATTCAGAAAGGCCGCTTTGCACACCCAGCCGTTTCAATGGCAGGTTGCCGGCCCGTACCGCATGATATCCGAAGCCTTCCAAAAAAGTTTTAAGATATTCATCGGCTCCGTCGAAGTCCGAAAGTACGAGGCACTTCCCGGAGTATTCCTTCCCGTTGCTTTTGAAAATTACATCGGCGTAAAAGGGGTGGGACAGCGCGATCAGAATTACGGATTGCACAGTGAAATTCATGTGAGGAATATCATAACTATACAAACTGTTCACGATCCACTTTTGAAAGCCGTTTAGCTCTTCGCTCCGGGCAAATGCTTCTATATCGTTCTTCAAATCGGCGATACGGTGGGAAGGTATTATTTGAAGTTTGTCCCCATGCTTTACTGCTTCGTTTTTCAGTAATTTGTTCATCTTACAACCTCATTCCTGTTATTAGATAGCTCAATACCAAGATCAGCAACACGGCAGCCAGTGCGACCAATGCTCTGTAACGCCTATTCTGTATAAAAACCGGTACCATACTATTATCGATATAAAATCTCCTCGGCTCACATTCGATGAAAACGCCTCTCAATACCATTTTTTCAAACACATAGCTTCTTCTAATGTTGAATTCATCGATAAAAATGGCATGCTCCGGGTCGATAGCCCCTACTTCATTAAAAAGACTTATCAATGCATTTTGTTTATGAATCACTGCCGCTGCACCACTCATAATAACACCTCACAACGTTATTAAACACTTGTTTTACACGTAATACTGTTACTGCGGAGCTTATGTCTGTTCAGCCTACCGAACCTCTTTCAAAAACCCGTCGAAATAGCCATAAAATTCTTCCTTGTTACTTAAAAAGACGTTGTGATCGGGATTGGACATTTCCCTCGCAGTGCAGTTTTTCAGAAGAGACTGCATTTTTACATAATCTTCATCCGGTACGGCTTCATGGCTTTTTGACCTGACCAGCAGAACCGGGCAATGAATTTCAGGTAACAGATCGTACCAGCCGATATAATTTGCAGTGTTCAATGCCATAGCTTCGGAGTTGAACATCATTTTGTACCCTTCTACAGTTTCCACCAGGCTTTTCATGAAATATTGGTATTCCAGCTCAGAATGCGATGTTCGGCGAATAAAATCCATTGCATCATCCAAGGTAGAAAACGGTAAAGGCCATTCTCCCGTGTAAGGATCTTTGAGCATAGTTCTTTCCGGCACCGGCACCTTATCGGTGATAGCAGGTCCTGCGGCAGACTTGTCGAGTATGGCGGCCGCTTTTACATAACTAAGGTATTTAGCCGCCAAATACCCGACTATTGCCCCGCCCATGGAATGACCGACTAAAATCGCCGAACCTATTTCCAAATGATCCAGAAGCTCAATGACGTCCCCGGCCATTTCTTCCACGGTATACTCCGCCTCGGGTTTACCGCTCAAACCATGGCCTCTCTGATCCGGCGCAATGATCCTGAAACGGTTCCCGTAATGCAGCATGAAATCAGACCACACCTCCGCCCTCCCCCACCTTCCATGCAGGCAAAGAATAGCAGGGCCGGCGGTCCTTGTATCGAGATAAAACAAATCCAGATCTTTGAGTCTGACCACATTTCTGTATATCTTAACTTTTTCCATATTGTCTCCCATATTATTCTGCTAGAACTTATTATTAGTTTAGCAAACATATGTTCGATTGTCAAATAATTCTATATGGTTTATGCGTCTTTTTTCGTTCGATCCATTCTCTGCGGGCTGCAGTTCAAAAGCTTCTCCAAAGTGTCCTTCCTGACAGCCTCACGCAGGTCTTCCATCACCTTGATACCCTTTACCTCTTCATCGGCATAGACCTTGTTAAGTTCAAACTCCAACGGGATCCATGTTTCGATGGGGGATTCGTTATGCTGGATCACTGCCTCGAGCTTATCGAGCGCATTGAACAACCTTGCCTCTTTGCTCTTCTGCTCTTTCATTTCAAGGAACAGCTCCGCCAGTTCACTGCCCAGTTCTCCATCGAGCATGCCGATAATCTGACTTACAGCAGCCTCTTCCTTCCGGATGTCCTCATCATTTTTGCTGAAGCTTGGTATATCGCCTACTATGGCCTCTCCCAGGTCGTGGAACAGGCACATCTTCAATACTTTGTCCATATCGTATTCATGCTGCAGCTTGCTTTTTAAAAGCCACGAAAAAACGCACAGCCTCCAGCTATGCTCCGCGACGCTTTCCTGCCGCATCGTCGACGTCCATGAGTGGCGCAGTTCGCATTTCAGCTTCTCGGCCAAGCCCAGGAATTTCATGATATCTTCAGTATCCATGCTTCCTCCCTTAAAACTTGCTGCAAATAGCTTTCAAATCCCGCACCAGTCCACACCATGCATTATAGGACTCTTTTATATCATCCTGACTTGAGCCGAGCTTTATTACCTCAAGCATTCTCTCATAACAATTCTCCGGTTTTATCCTAAAAACATCGATATATTGCCTTGTCCTTTTCCTGCTGGGAAAGTATGTTTCGTTGACCGCGTACAATGCCTGCAAATAATGATCGAGAGCCGCTTCCAGAACATAATGGTAGAACAGCACATCCTTCCGCAGCAGAGCACGGCCGAAATCCTCTTCATCGTTTATCCGCCTTATATGAAAGCCCACCATATCTTTTTTAAGCTTGTCCGGGTATATTGAAAGCTTCTCTTTTAAAGATGCGTATATTCCATTTTTATCGTATAAAACATTAATATTTTTTAACGTAGCCAGGCGGCCGATCGGATAGAATCCCTTATCGCAGTCCGGGTGTTCTCCATCAAGGACTTCATCAACATATTTCAAAGTATCGTCAATAGTAAAATACATGAACATGGTCTCCACACCGTCTATGATGAAGACGTCGCCGATCCCCCAGTGACCGCCTTCGCATACGTTTAAGGCACAGCTTTCGAATAATGAGCTGTCTTTATGATATAAAGCCTTTCTTTCCTCATACCCCGGAATACTGTCACCCAGAATGAATATGTCGATATCTGATTCTCCCGCCTTGGGGACTTCATTAATATCGCCTGTCTGTCCGATCGCACTTATTCCGTCAATGGAAGCTACTCCATCCAATAGTTTTGCTATTTTATCCTTTATGCTGATCTCCATATATATACTCCATCCGTATTATTCGCCACCAGTCAAAGTATTTTATCCATAATTGGTCAGTACGTCCATATAAACTTTTTTTATAGTGATGTTTCGGCTTCAGATAAATCTAGCCACAAAAACAATCAAATACGATGCAGGTAAAAACAGAAGAAGCGCCAGAAACGTTCCGAAAGTTTTGCTCCCCACCATGCCGATCACACACGCACGGAATTCCTTTTCGCTGCATTTTCCCTCGATAACGTCATCGGTCATTACAGATAACTGGGGATCTATAAAAACTGCCATCATTATGGAAGCGATACCGTTAATGATTGAAGATAATGTTATACATGTCGCTCTCAGACCGGGTTCCAGGCTCCCTGCGTATATCGGCGACAAAGCGCCGGAAGTAAGAATGGCAACCGCGATCATATTTAAAATGATAGTCTTTTTCGGCAGTTTTTTAAAATCCGCCATCACCAAATTTGTTTTGACGGGGATGGCGACAAAGCTTTTAAAATGGTTAATACCTGTCTTTGAAAAGCTATGTATGAGAAGCTTTGGTATAGACCTTTGTACAGAGAAAGCCATAACACCTTTTGAAAGGAGCTTTTGGAAGGTTGGAACCAGAAAGGCGCCGATAACTGATGCAACCCCGGATATAATTATTATTGCGAAAAAAATGTTCAGCAATTTGCTGGAGCCCACGTTTTTTTCTACATATTTTGTTAATATGGGAGCCTGAAATGTCACTGCAACTCTCGAAACAAGCATCAATACATTAAACAATGCATATGACATGGCGATCTTACCGGTGCGTACCCCTACAAGCCTTACTGAATAGGCTAAAGTGCCGATAATTGAAATAATGAAATTAAGTGAAAAGACGATAATGATCTGTGTACTCATATTACCACCCGAATGAACAACGTTTGTAATCTTCTGCGACAAGTCCATATATGGAATAGTCGCATATCCCCTGATTATTCCAGTCTCCCTGCTTTATAGTCCCTTCATACAGCAGCCCCGCCTTTTCCATGACCTTACCCGAATTTGGGTTTTTCGGGTCGTGCCTGGATTCGACACGGTTAACGCCGACCTCTTCAAAGAAGAAACGGATCAGCTCGGAAAGCGCTTCAGAGGTTATGCCCTGATGCCACCACTTTCGCCCTATGCAATAGCCTACATGGACCATTTTTATGTCGTCGTCACGGCTTACGATACTTATACAGCTTACCCATCTCTTAACCTTTCTGAATATCTTTTATGGCTTCGCGAAAACTTCGAACCTTTTTCATTTTAACAGCCTCGAGGCCTTCATCAAGTAACTTATATAATTCAAATCTACCTACAAGACGTTCATATGTTTCAATACTCATAACAGCCAAATCACCCTGTCCATTTTTGGTTATATAGACAGGCTCATTATACTCATGACAAAACTTTGATATTTCGTTATAGTTATTCCTTAAATCCGAACTTGGTCTTATAGATGGCATATAATGCACCTCCGCAAATATTATATGCATATTATATCAATATTTTGATATAATATCAATTCGCTTTAGGTCTCCAAAGGCTTTACTAAGTCAATTCGCGACACGGCGTCGCGATAAACACAGCTAATTTCATATAACGTCTCATAGGAATAGGTAAGGCTTTGAGGTAATCTCCACCTTTTCCCTTCCTCCAAACCGGATTGGAATCTTTCGATTCATCCGGCGAAGTCCTGGCCCGTATATAATTATAACAAAATAAAGAAGTAATTTCCGTTTCCCTGCAAATCCACATTAGACATAATATGGTATAACTATTTAGTGCACGACTCATACAGAAGGTTTACGGCATAGATCTCTCATATTGAAAACCGCGTATTCCAATAATAGTAAATCCTAAAAGGTTATGGTAAATCAGATTCATATATGATAGTATATATAATATTAAGGCTGGCGTTTACTGGTAGTAGAGTCAATATTAGCATGTGGCAGCGGCGGAATGGAGATTTATATGATCGAAATGACAAACGAGCAGAAAATTTTGTTATATATTACGAAGAATATAAATAAAGATAAATTCTTTGAGGAAGAAATGCTATCCGACTTGGATTGGGATAAGCTTTTAGAACAGTCTATGCGACATAAAATGTTTATGTTTGTCTATAAATTTTTGAAAGAGCATATCCCTAAAAAGTATATGAAAATTTATTCAGCTAATTATGCATTACATAAAGAGGGAATGGCTAATTTAGTTAGTGAAATAGAGAAAATTGTAACTATAGCAGAAAAAAATAATATTGAACTCTTAGTTATGAAAGGAATTATCTATTCTCATATCATATATAATGATTTATTCACTCGCCAATGCGATGATATTGACACATTAGTCAACGAAGATGATATGTACAAAATAGATGCTCTTTTAAGGAAAAATGGCTATATTCAAACGTATGATTACGATATAAAGACGAAAGAAACTAAAACCCTTCCTTTTCCTATGCTGAGGCAGCATGACCATCATGAATTTTTTCAATATACTAAACAAATAGAAGGACCAGCCAAGTTTGTAAAACTAGAGGTCGCCAGGAATTTGCATACGGTTAACAAGGAGAAAATCGGAGGGTTCGTTAAATCTTCACAAAAAGTAAAAGTGAATAATTTTTTTGTTAGGACGTTTGATATTTCTCATACATTTTTAAGCATTTGTGAAAATACATATGATAATGCGCAAAATATATACGCTGAAAAAACACTGTGCCTAAGAGATTTTATAGATATTTTTGTTTTTCTTACAAAATATAAAGATCAGATGGATTGGACACAGATATGTAATCTTGCCATTGAATATGATATAGTTTACCAAATATACTATGTACTCAATAATTTGAATTTCATCTATGAAGGATGTGTTTCAAAAGAAATTATTGAAATGTTTAATATCAAACATGATGGAATATACGAAAACGGTTCGGTACTTAACTGGGATATAAATATTATTGAAAGACTATTTTGTTGTAAAAACTGGAGAGAAAATACAACTTCACTAATAAAGAAAAAGAGCTTTAGTCAATGTAATATAAATATTAATAATCCATTTAGAGCCATAGAATATTCTTGCCTTGATACAGTAAGTCCAAATCAGTTTTTAGAGTTTATTGATAACAAATATTGTTTCAAAATAAAATTTATCCCATGTTTTGATAAAAGCGGTTTGTATTTCATATTTTTTATCGATGACAGATTAATGAATTATTTTGATAAGTTTTTATTAACATTGAGGCTTGTGAATAATGATATAGAAAGTCCTATTTTTAGTAGAGAGGTCAGAATAACGAAACATGAAAAAAATATAACTATATTTGATTCATTCGAGAATTGCATTGATAGGTTTAATTTTTTGGATATTGCTGAGTTAAATGGACTAACAAAACCGTATGGTACTAATTTAGATAGACAAGCTAAAAGTATATTTCAAGTAAAATTTAATTATCCCGATATAGGAATAAATTTTCTCCAAGCTCCTATTAAGATTTGTTACAACATTTTATTGCATGAAAAAATATATACTGATTTAATTTACCAATTAGGTGAAATGTACAAAATATGGAATCCCGGTACTATTGAAATCCCATCTGTATATTGAATAATACCGAGTCAAGGCATCTGCCACTTGAAACATTGATGTTTTGCATTTTTGGAGAACATGGAGCTGTACGACATGAATATACCTTATATTAAGAAATTAAAGCATCTGATATCGTATCAAGGAATCTCCGGCTCTTAGTGAATTCAAGCAAATGCATAGGAACTTCGGAAGAAAGCCGGAATATACCGGATGCATTCCTTAGAGCTAAATTTTTATTAAGAATATCATAACTTGCCACTTGCCTGTTTAAGTGTTCTATCCGGATATTTTTATCATGTATAAGGCAGGAAGTATCGTATAAACTCTTGCTTAAGCAAAAAAACGCGGATAGGGGGATTTTTTTGTACATACCTATGTGCTTTTTCTCACTTCCACTCCAGGGAGAGCCTCCGACCCAAAAAGTCTTTCCGTCTTTTATTATGATAGGGGATTCGTCTGTTAATATTTCGTACCCATTTTGAAGCGCAAAATTGCATGCCGTAGTTTTCCCCGCGCCTGAATCACCCAGAAGTACTACCCCTGTACCGCGTACATTCAACGCAGCGCCATGAAGCATAATACTATTTACGTTGGTATTCTGCATAGCTGCATAATAAAGAAACTTATAAAAAAACAGGTTGAAACCATGAATCACTTTTTTATCTGCAAAACAAAATATCCTGCTTTCATTTGGAAGGATAATCAGCACAGCTATACCCGACACCATATCTTGAATACTGATGATTATATCACCCGATATATATTTAATTTGCATTTTATCTTCCCGGCATATTTTTGTATAGTGACGGTCAACATACTCTGGCAGATTCTCAGCCAGCCAGGTATTTGGAATTTCACTCTCCGAAGCTCCGTTTTTTATCAGTTCATTTATATCGTATAGGTTAACCGTCCACAAGAGTGCATCGGATGTATCCTTTACAAACGGCAGGATAAATGCATCGCATGTGTCCAGCAGTCCATCCGTATCATTTATTTTCAGAACGATATCATATAAATCAAGCAGCATTGTTTTTTTCCCTCCTGAATTTAAGCCTGCAAAATGATTTGTATATTTTCAACCCGTATTTCTGCCATATTTCATAGAGAAAGCGATATGCAAAAGAAAAAGGCAATATCAAATATTGGCCGTATCGAAACCAAAGCCGCATAAAAACCGGTTCTATCAAGTCAACTTTCCCAAGCACCCTGTTTTCCGGAACAATTCTATCAATAATAAGACAAGCGTCTCCCTTTGTGATGTAATACTTCTTCTTATTCCAACTGATAGCCAGCAAACATCGGTGAATGATCAAAGAACCTTCGTAATATTGAGACATCAGGATAATGTCTCCTCCTTTTATCCTGCATTTCTCTTTTGGTACGGCTTTAACAAATTGCTCCGGCATAATCGTGGGTTTCATACTTCCTGTAACCACCTGAATGTTTACACTCTTGCCATTTTCCAAAAGGCTTTTTGCTGCAAGCTGCATTTTTTTTAAATAGAATAATCTATCATGTTCCATCTATTTATACCACCTGACTTTTATAGAGCTTGCCGTATAAGCTGTCCATTCCCAGCAAATCCGTAGGTGAACCGGATTCTTCGATTTTCCCGCCATTCAGAACAATAACCTTGTCTGCAATATTCATTGTCGGTAACCTATGGGCTGTTACGAGTGTAGTCCTCCCTGCCATCAGGTTTTTCAATGCCCTCTCTATCAGAAATTCCGACTGGGTATCCAGTGATGCAGTAGGCTCGTCGAGAAGCAATAACGGTGAGTCCTTTAAAAAAGCACGTGCAATGGCAATTTTCTGTCGTTCACCTGTTGAAAACAATTTACCTCCGCTTCCTGCAACCGTATCGTAACCTTTGGGCAAGCTCCTGATAAAATCGTCTGCAAAAGCGGCTTTTGCAGCTTTTATAACCTCTTCATAAGTTGCCGTGGGTTTGACAATAGATATGTTATCGTATATCGTTCCCATGAATAAGAATGTATTCTGCGGAAGATAAGAAATGC
This sequence comes from Bacillota bacterium, assembly GCA_023411715.1. Lineage (GTDB taxonomy): Bacteria > Bacillota > Clostridia > Acetivibrionales > DTU013 > JAEYOM01. Next base: position 9,182 of record JAEYOM010000100.1, read on the forward strand.
TTTTTCTCCATTGATCGATTGAGACACTATGGTAATCAGCCCCATTCAGGCACATCTCTCCGGAACAGGGCACATATAGACCGGCAATGATCTTCATGAGCGTACTTTTCCCTGCTCCGTTTGCACCTGCTATGCCAAGAACCATTCCGCTATCGATTTTTAGAGCAATATTGTCTAAAACGATTGATTCCTTGTTATAACCAAAGCTTATATTATTTACATCCAGAAGAACCGATTTATCGGAATGATAGCTTTTTTCCCGCATTATATGGACTTTATCGTAGGACTGTTTCTCTTCCGTTTCCAAAGGCTGGCACACAAGTTTCATTAACCGTTCACCGGCTGCCAAACTTGATATTAAGCCTGAGATTTCGGTAATGATCGCCCTGTACATCCAAATATATCCCTGTATGAACATAGCAGAACCAATAACTGTGCCAACAGTCGTTATACCCATACCTACCAAAACAAACCCTACGGTGATTATCCCCACAAAGCTTGCGGTCAGATACAGCATATTCATTCCTTTGAGCCAGGCATTAGCTTCAATTTCTTTCGTACGCCACATTCTATTATCTGAATTGGCTTTATCAAACCTGGCAAGCAATATCTTTTTTAAGCTGAATATTCTTAGCTCTCTCATTCCAGCCAAAATATCAATCAGCTTCTGGTTTAAGTCGGCCATGGAGGATAAGCTGTTTTGTGTGTATGTTTTTACCTTCTTTAACAGATTTCTGCTGTATATAAAGGATGATCCTGCAAATACGGCATACACAATACCCAATCTCCATTCCCAGGAGAATACAATTGCAAAGCTGCCAATTATCGTAGCCAGCTGCGATATTACATTAACAATATTGTTGCTGTATAAAGAATTCATTTGCTGAAGATCATTCAGAAGATAGGATGAGATCTCACCGCTGTGGTATTTGTCATAAAAGCTTGATGGTAACTTTTCAAGATGATCAAAAAGGGAACAGCGTATTTTATGGGAAATATTGTTTACAGCCCGGAGCATTAACATCCGGCCAACAAAATACAGAGTACTTGAACCTACAAGTATGGAAACGAACAGAACCATGGGAAGCCCGATGCTACCTGTTTTTTTCGATAAGATAATGTCGAATACATCCTTGATATATTTTGCAACTATATAACCAAATATCAGGTTTTGGAATGAAGTGAACAAAATAGCGGTGATATATGACTTCCAACTGGATTTTACATGAGTTAGCAGCCAGACAATTGCCTTGGCAGTATTTGAATTTCCATTAGCATACTTTTTCGTATTCATGGAAGAATTCCATCTCCTTAGCGGTGTATTCCTGCTTTTTAAACATTTCATAATACAACCCCTGTTTTTCCATTAAATACTCGTAGCTGCCTTCTTCCGCAACTTTACCGTGATCGATGACAAGGATCCTGTCCATATCTCTGTAAGCAGAAAGACGATGTGCGACAAAAATACAAGTTTGATCTTTGAGCGAAATTATGTTCTTTATAATCCTTTCTTCTGTTCTGCCATCGATTGATGATGTTGCTTCATCCATACAGAGAATCAAAGCGTCCTTTAGCAGTGCGCGTGCAATACTGATCATTTGTTTCTGGCCACCGGAGAGACTGCTCCCCTTTTCATTGACTAAAGTGCGATATCCTTCTTCCTTGTCTGCCAAAAAAGTGTCTACACAAGCCATTCCTGCCACTTTTCGAATTCGTACGGAAATATCGTTTTCGAAGCTTTCGTCATATTGAGCTTCCTCCAGGTTGGAGCCAAAACTTATATTCTTTGCAATACTATATGGAAACAGGTATGAGGATTGATCCGCCAGTGCAATTTCTCTCCGCAATACTTCTGGATCTATTTCTTCTATGTGCCTGCCTTTGTATAAAACCTCGCCCGACGTATGGTTATAGAACCTTAGCAGGATATTTAGTATGGTACTTTTTCCACACCCGTTAGCGCCGACAATACAAACCTTATCCCCTTTATTGATTTTAAATGAAATACCGTTCAGAGCTTTGATTCCGTCTCCATTTTCCAGGGGATAAATGAAAGTCACGTCTTTGAACTCCAGGAGTACAGGGTTGTCGCCAATGTCTGCTACAGTATGACTGTTTTCGCTGCTACTTTCTTCTACAGGAAAATCCAGTAATTTTACCAAACGCTCTATTGACACAGCCGCATTTTCGTACCCTGAGACAAGCAACGGAAGATAACTGAATATACTATTTGTGTACTCGAGTAAGAAATAATAACTCAACCAGGCCCCGATAGTCATTTCTCTGTTGTAAACAAGATAACACCCGAAAAGGAATGTTACGCTCAATGACACTATTGATCCGATACTTCCGATTAAGTTCATAATATTAGCCCACTTACCGGATATTATCGAATTCTTTTTCAAGGTTTCACTTAAAGTATGAAACTCTTGAAAAACTGTGTTTTGAATGTTGAAGGTCTTAATCTCCTGGTTCCCTTCTATCGCTTGAAGCAGGAAGGAATTCGCATCGGACATCGTTTCTCGTGACTTCCTTGAAAACGTGGAAATCTTTTCACCAATTTTTCTCATAACAACAGCCAAAACTGGTGTTAAAACAAACCCAAGCAAGGCTAATTTCCACGATAGTGTGAAAACAAAGGCTATACTGCACACGGAAGCCATCACCCACGCCAGGCTGTTAATTCCATCATACCCAAGAAAGCAGGCTACCGTACCGATATCATCATTAACACGAGTAATTAAATCACCGTATTTATTGTTGTTCAATACGCCAAGCTCCACATCCGTAAAATGGGCAACAATATTCCGTTTTAGATTAACGCTTTCAATTAATATGAATTTATTCGGAACATAGTCCTGAATAAATTTTAATAAGCCAGTAAAAATCGTTAACACGGTAAAAGTAATCAGAATATAGATGACGTCAGAAAATGCATTTGCATTTTCTATTCTGTCCATACTCTGGCGCAAAAAGATTGCGGTACAAATGGTAAGCAATATACCGCCTGCAATAATAGCGCAAGTTATTAGCATTTGCCTTGTCAGGTTGGGAAACAAACGCCGCACCATCATAATATTGTTCGATAATTTTTTCATTAATTGGTCCCCTTTGTGCCGTAAAATAAGAATGCCGGATTTCATTCCTGTTTAGTAACTGCTAAAGAAAACGTTTAATATAAACAAATTACCTATGTAAGGTCCGGTATTTGTTACTTTATTGCTTTTATTTTGAACCGGTGTTACAATAGCACCCACAGCTGCCGGAGGAACAGGCCCCCTGAGCAAATGCTTCCAAATTGCCTATCTCAATTATCTCGGGCTTTTCATACGAAGTAAGGTTATCTAATATATTTTTCACCATACTATCAGTCTCCTTTCAAATTTTATTAGATAATGAAATCCGGCAAAGCATTACTCTATCGCGCCATAACCCTGGATTTTGGGAACACGCCATTATTCTCCATTTTTTGGCATAACGGTAATGGCATATCCCAGCAGCCAAATTCTTTGAATGTTAATATTTTACAATCGCCCTGGCATATCTCTTTATGTAAACACTTTCCACAAGCTCCCTTGAGATTACTGCTATCAATTCTGCGAAGTTCGGATAGTATGGGATGGCCTGACCAGATGTCCTGCAAATGTGATTTTGGGTTCCATTTACCTAGAATAACACGCGGATCTACCCCTCCATACCCGCATAGTGATATATTGCCGTCGGGTAGTATACTTAAAAGCTGTTTAATGCCACATCTTCCCGTTCCATTTACTTTTACGCTATTATAGGAACGAAGACAGAATGGTTCATGCAAAAAAATATTACTCTTGACAACTTTTTGAAGAGATTTTATCAGTTTAACCAGCTCAAAATGATCTTCAATATCCAATAGCGCATTTTCCCTGTCCAATGCGGCGCCGCGTCCAATACTTATTATCGGGTTGATTTTGATAGTTTCAATTCCCAATGTGTCATAAAACAGGATGTCTTCCGCCAATTCGCTTATATTGCCCTTATAGACACTGGCAACAAGGGTTGCCGGTTTATATCCCAGTTCCGACATTTTCCTGATTGCATTAATTGCTGCATCATATGATCCGGGTATTCTTGTAAACTTATCATTAATTTGAGCATTTCTGCCGTTGAGACTTACAGAAATTGTTATATTATTCTCTTTTGCAAACATAATTTTATTTTCGTCCAGTAAAAGTCCGTTCGATTCGATAGAATAGGCAATATCCTTGCTTTTTGTGTGATTTACAATGCTGACAATCTTGTCCCAGCAAAGCGTTGGTTCCCCGCCGGTAAACTTTATATTTTTTAAGCCTAAATCCACGGCCTGATCCAATAAGGAAGTGATCAATTCCGCATCGACTTCCTCGTATGTTTCATGCTCTCCCCCTTCAACCCAGCAATGTACGCATCTTAGATTGCATCTCCAAGTAAGGTAAATATAAATAGTAGTTAGTTCACGAACATCCTTTCCATCATATGAGGTCATATGCACTCCTCCTTATTAAATAAAGTTGAATACTTATCCACCATACATACAAAAGGATCAATTCCTTCAAAATGCCCATAAAGGCTAAAGCTGTTTGCGCGGCAGCCAGGCGGGCAAATAGACGTATATTTGCAGGACTTGCAGCATTGCTTTGCATAGGAAGTGCTTTTACTATAAGCTTCAAACTGCTTTCTCATATCATTGATCCCTTGAGAATTTCGCCAGATATCCATTAAGGATTTATCCAGAATACTGTCACACGAAAGATCCGGCATAAAGCTGCAGGGTGAAACACCCCCGTCACTATTGATAAATAAAACTGAAGTGCCTAGATTACAGCCCTTAAAACTTAATCCTTCTATCTTTTCAAACCCCGATTCTTCCAACTTCTTTTTCATATCCTCAATTTCGGCTCTAAAAGCCCACTCATTGTCTTCAATCATTTTGCCGTACTTATTTTTTAGATTTCGTATCAGAAGAGCTGTTTCGCCGAATTCCCGGGATGTAAAGTGAAAACATGTTTCATTACTGCCTCGTCCGACAAAATATGGGCGATTGAGAGAAACATTGCTTGCTCCGGTTTCTCTGCACAACAAAACGATATCTTCAAGCTTTTTGGCATTGTTCCTGTTAACAGTTACCATAAAGCCAACCTTTATATTGTTTTCCAC
>JAEYOM010000138.1 GCA_023411715.1 Bacillota bacterium
TTGTCAGGGTCATAAGGTTCGGATAAAATAAAAAAGCGGCTTTCTTTATGGGAAAGCCGCTTCTGCTTGTTTACTGCAGCATTTCGGTCAGGAGCTCCTGTATTATCACAGGGTTACCCTTGCCGGAGGTCTTTTTCATCACCTGTCCGACCATCGCCTGGATGACGGCTGTTTTGCCCTTCTTATAATCGGAAACCAGCTTCGGCTGTTCGTTCACGACCTGCATGGCAAACCCGCGAAGCGCATCCCTGTCGTTGATCTGCTCCAGCCCTTCAATGCGTATGAGTTCTACTGGATCCTGGTCCTTTTCCCAAAGCATATTCAGGACCTTTTTGCACGTGCTGCTGTTTATCTTACCTTCTCCGGCCATTTGCGCCAGTTTGGCAAAATTTCCGGAAGAAACGGGTATGCTTACTTCGTCTTGTGGCAGCAGGCGAAGGACTTCAGTCTGTATCAGGCTTGCCGCAAGCGTTGGGTAATCTGTGTTCCTCACTGCCGATTCAAAATAATCGGCGATTTCCTTCCGGCTCGTGATTTGTTCCGCAGCATAGGAGGTCAGCCCATAGCGCTCCATGTATTCGTGCTTGCGCTGGTCTGGAAGCACAGGGATCCTCGCATTCAAGCCCTGCAGCATTTCATCCGAAATACGGATCGGAGCAAGGTCCGGATCGGGGAAATAACGGTAGTCGTTTGCATCCTCTTTCCGGCGCATGGAAAAGGTTTTACCTGTGTTCTGATCGAAACGCCGGGTCTCCTGTACAATGGCCTCGCCTGATTCCACGGCCTCTACCTGGCGCTGGAATTCATATTCTATCGCCTTTGTGATGAACTGGAAGCTGTTGAGGTTCTTCATTTCCGTACGGGTCCCGAAGGCCTTTTCGCCCTTCCTTCGCACCGAAAGGTTTACATCGCACCGCATGGAGCCTTCATTCATTTTGCAGTCCGAAATGTCGGTATACAGAATAATGGCGCGCAGCTTCTGAAGGTATGCCCTGGCCTCTTCCGCCGAGCGGATGTCGGGCTCTGAAACAATTTCAATCAGAGGAACACCGCAGCGGTTGCAGTCTATGAAGGTGCCCTTGCCGTCGGAATGCACCAGTTTGCCTGCGTCCTCCTCTATATGGATGCGCGTGATCCCGATACGCTTGTTTGTGTTGTTCTCGGTTTCGATATCGATATAACCATTCTGACACAGCGGCAGATCATACTGCGATATCTGATACGCTTTCGGCAGATCGGGATAAAAGTAGTTTTTGCGGTCTTCCTTCGAGAAACGCGCGATTTGACAGTTGGTGGCAATGCCTGCCATAACGGCATAATTGACTACCTGTTCGTTCAGTACCGGGAGCGTTCCGGGCATGCCCATGCACACCGGGCAGCACTGAGTATTGGGCTCCGCTCCGTAAGTTGTGGGACAGCTGCAGAATATCTTTGTGGCTGTTTTAAGCTCTATGTGTACTTCAAGGCCGATGACCATTTCATAATCATTAAACGATGCCGCCATTATGATCTTCCTCCTTCAGATGTTTTAGAGGTGATTCGCGCCTCAGACGCTAAACATCTTTCCCTCATACTCTGCTCAAACGCATAGGCTGCTCGGTAAAGAGTCGCTTCACCGAAGGCTTTGCCGATGAGCTGCATGCCGACGGGCAAGCCTTCCGGGTCCTCACCGCAAGGTATGGACAGCGACGGTACGCCGGCAATATTTATCGGGACTGTAAATATATCGCCAAGATACATTTCCAGCGGATTCCCTGTCTTTTCCCCGAGTTTGTACGCCGTAGTGGGCGAAACAGGTGAAAGAATGAAATCATATTTATCGAAGACCGCATTAAGGTCATTCACTATCAGTGTGCGGACCTGCAGCGCCTTTTTGTAATAAGCGTCGTAATAGCCTGCGCTTAGCACGAAGCTCCCAAGCATTATTCGCCGCTTCACTTCCTTGCCGAAGCCTTCGCTGCGGGTCATCCTATATAGCTCGTCTATATCCTCATAGCCTTCCGCGCGATACCCATATTTGACGCCGTCAAACCTGGCCAGATTTGACGAAGCTTCAGCGCTGGATATGACGTAATACGCGGGCAGCGCATACTCCAGACTTGGTAGCGACACCTCGTCCACACGTGCTCCCAGCTTTTCATACTGCTTCGCGGCATCGAGAACGGCTCTCTTTATATCGGGGGATATACCTTCTGCGAAATACTCCTTAGGCAGCGCTATCCTAAAGCCTTCTACGCCCTTTTCAATGCCTGAGGTAAAATCATTCTGAGGATGGGCCACCGAAGTCGTATCACGGTGATCCTGTCCCGTAATGGCTCCCAGTACCAGCGCCGAATCGTATACGTCCTTGGTTAGGGGACCTATCTGATCCAGCGAGGAGGCAAAGGCAATCAATCCATATCGCGAAACGGTACCATAAGTCGGCTTCATCCCGACTACTCCGCAGAACGAGGCGGGTTGGCGTATTGAACCTCCCGTATCGGAACCCAGGGCAAAGGCGGCCTCGCCGGCAGCCACGGCCGCAGCCGAGCCTCCTGAACTTCCGCCCGGGACACAGGCAGTATTCCTGGGATTCCTGGTTCTTTTAAAATGCGAATTCTCCGTTGAGGACCCCATTGCAAACTCGTCCATATTTAGCTTGCCCATGACGACTACGTGGCTTGCCTCGAGTTTTTCCATTACCGTAGCGTCGTAAGGGGGTACGAAGTTTTCCAGTATTTTTGACGCACAGGTGGTATTGACGCCCCTTGTGCATATATTATCCTTGATCCCTGCCGGGATACCGGCGAGCGGAGACAGCTCTACTCCCTCCGCACGCAGCCTGTCGACCCGCGAAGCCTGTTTTCGTGCAGCTTCGGAAGTAATGGTTATATAGGCCTGTATTTCAGGCTCTTTTAATGAAATTTCCTCAAGGTAGGCTTCGACGACCTCAGCGGAGGAGAGCGATTTTTTCTTCAATAATCGAGATATTTGTGAAACCGTCAAACCGGTGATTTTATCGGTCATTTTCCATATCCTCCTTTTCTATTCGACGACCTGCGGTACAAAAATGAATCCGTCCTGCTTCTGCGGCGTGTTTTCCAGGAGCTGTTCGCGCTTGAAAGAGGTTTTGGGCACATCCTGACGGAAAACATTTTCGATCGGCATTATGTGGGCTGTCACCGGGATGCCGGCCGTATCTATCCGGTCCAGCTGGTTTGCAAAAGCTATGATATCCTGCATTTCACGTTCCATGACCGATTTTTCCTCATTGGTTAGGTTGAGCTTTGCCAGCGTCGCCACGTTGTCGACATTGATGGAGGGCAGAGGTTTGTGAGCGGATGTCTTTGCCGTTCCGGAGTCGTTCTGCTCCATGTTCAGGCCCAGCAACTCGAGCTGCGCAGGATCGACCGTACCGGGTGCGTCGGTCATCGGGCAGGAGGCGTCCTTGATCTTGGGGAAGGCGATTATATCGCGCAGGGATTCGGCGTCCGTCATCAGCATGACCAGACGGTCCAGTCCGAATGCGAAGCCTCCGTGCGGAGGAGTCCCGTATCTGAACGCATCGATCATAAAGCCAAAGCGCTCGCGCGTTTCTTCGGGAGTAAAACCGAGCGCCTCGAACATTTTCTGCTGTATATCTCTTCTGTGGATCCTTATACTGCCGCTTCCGAGCTCGATACCGTTGAGCACCACGTCATAAGCCTGCGAACGTACTTTTGCCGGATCGCTCGTCAAATATTGAATATCTTCAGGGTAGGGCATGGTGAAAGGATGATGTGTGGCTATATATCGTTTTTCTTCTTCCGAATATTCAAATTCGGGGAAATCGGTAACCAGCAGGAACTTGTAATCGTCCTTTCTG
>JAEYOM010000123.1 GCA_023411715.1 Bacillota bacterium
ATAATGACCTTATCCGGAAAGAGGAAGCCTTTGACGGTTTTTATGGGGTCTGCACAAATCTGGATGCCGACGTTTCTGAAATCATCAGGGTGAACAACAGCAGATGGGAAATCGAGGAATGCTTCAGGATCATGAAAAGTGAGTTCAGGGCAAGGCCTGTATACCTAAGTAATGATGACAGGATAGAAGCGCATTTCATCACCTGCTTCATATCGCTGGTCATATACAGGCTGCTCGAAAAGCGACTCAACGAGGATTTCACCTGCCATGAGATTATCAGTGAATTGCGGGAAATGAATTTCAAAGAGATTCGTGGGGAGGGCTATGAACCCATATACACAAGGACGGATTTTACCGATGCCCTGCATGAAGCTTTCGGCTTCCATACCGATTACCAGATTGTCACTTCGAAACAAATGAAAAAAATTTTTAAAGCCACCAAAAAGCGGTGACATTGCGCACTTTTTAGGTAAACGTCAAAAGCTTGAATCCCAATATCTCCAATGGGTTCCAAGCTTTTTCTCTTCTCAAACTGTCAAAGACAGGATTATATATTGACATGGCAGAGCATGCAACATGACAGTTGTCTTGGCAATAGACTACCTTTGTTTTAGTAGTGTGCAATTCTAATTTGCAGTTTTGCCTTCGGCTGTATCTTTCCCGCTACCGGGCAGATTAGGAACTTTCACCCATTAGAACGTGCGCCTGCCGGGCGCACTCAAAACCGGCGGGGACCTTACGATACCCGCCGGCAAGAAATATTTCAATATTTACTTTGAGCACACCCGACTATTGCCGGAATCCCATCATTCCTCGGGATAGTTCGCTCTTGCGGCATAATGCGTATGCAGCAGTTCATGGGCCTTATGGCTTCCCGGATGGCCGAAATATTCTTCGTACATCATTTTGACAACCTGGTTGTCCTGCGATTTTCTAATAGGCAGGCTTTCATCCTCTTCATAGATCGCTTTCGCCCTCTCGGCACGCAAATCGATCCAGCTCCTTACCTGCGACGGCTGTATAGGCTGTCCGCCTCCCGTCACACAGCCGCCCGGACAAGCCATGACTTCTACAAAATGATACTGAGCTTCTCCGCTCTTCATCCTGTCGAGCAGCTTGCGGGCATTTCCGGTACCATGGACGACAGCGGCCTTTATCTTCATTCCGGCAGCTTCGACTGTAGCTTCCTTTACCCCATCCACTCCTCTGACGACTTCAAATTCCAGTTTCTCGAGCGGCTTTCCTTCTAGCAGTTCGACCAGGTATCTCAACGCAGCTTCCATAACGCCGCCCGTCGCACCGAATATAACCGCCGCGCCGGAGGCCTCTCCCATAGGATCGTCGAAGTGCCTTTCAGGCAGTTCGGTGAAATCTATCCCGGCTTCTCTGATCATCCTGGCAAGTTCCCTAGTGGTCAGTACGACATCCACATCCTGGTAGCCCGAGGAACTCAATTCAGGACGCTGTACCTCAAATTTCTTTGCAGTACAGGGCATTATCGAAACTACGAATATCTTGGCAGGGTCGATTCCCATCTTCTTTGCATAGTACGATTTCAACACCGCTCCGAACATTTCGTGGGGCGATTTGCAGGTTGAAAGATTTTCCAGGAATTCAGGATAATTGTGTTCACAGAACTTGATCCAGCCAGGGCTGCAGGAGGTTATGACAGGCAGTTTGCCGCCGTTCTTGATCCTATCTACAAGCTCGGTGACCTCTTCCATGATCGTCAGGTCCGCTGCCGTATCAGTATCGAATACCTTCTTGAAGCCCAGACGCCTCAAGGCTGCTATCATGTTGCTCGTTGCCCTGGTGCCGATCGGCATCCCGAACTCTTCTCCAAGTGCGACTCTGATAGCTGGCGCCGTCTGCACGACTACGTGCAGGTCCTTGTCTGCCAGCGCTTCCCAAACCTTGCCGGTATCGTCCTTCTCTTTCAGAGCACCCACCGGACACACTGTGATACACTGGCCGCAATTTATGCACGGCACATCCGCTAGCGATTTGTTGAAGGCGGATCCGACTATGGTCCTGAAGCCTCTCTCATTCGTATCGATGACGCCGATCTTCTGAACGTTCTTACACATATTTACGCAGCGTCTGCAAAGTATGCACTTGTTGGGATCCCTCACGATCGAAGGTGACAGCTCGTCTATGGGATGATCTATCCTCTCGCCCTCGAAACGTACTTCTTTTATATTGAGTTCCTCAGCGAGCTTCTGCAATTCGCAGCTTCTGCTCCTTACACAGGTGAGGCATTTCTTGTCATGATTGGAAAGTATGAGTTCCAGCGTGACTTTCCTTGCCTCCCTTACCCTCGGTGTCTGAGTGAATATCTCCAATCCTTCGGATACCGGATAGACACATGCAGCCTGTAAGCTCCTGGCTCCCTTTATCTCAACCACGCACATCCTGCAGGCGCCGATCTCGTTGATGTCCTTCAGGAAGCAAAGGGTCGGGATATCGATGTTGGCGTGTCTTGCCGCTTCCAGGACGGTGTAATTCTTCGGGACCTGAATTTTTCGCGTATCTATCGTAATATTGACCATTTCCATATCCATCTTAATTCTCCCTCCTCTTGAACGTTTTAAATGTTATCCGCGCCTTAATGGCGCTAAACGTTCTACCTCTACGCATTCTTGAATATCGCCTTGAACGGGCATTTTTCCATACAAGCGCCGCACTTGATGCACTTTTCCTGGTCTATCGAATAAGGCATCTTCTTTTCACCGCTGATAGCGCCGACCGGGCAGTTCTTCGCGCAGATGCCGCAGCTCTTGCAGTGATCCGCGGATATCACATAGCTCATCATGGATTTGCAAACACCCGCAGGACACTTTTTATCCTTTACGTGCGCGATATACTCGTCCCTGAAATAGCGGAGCGTACTGAGTACCGGCTGCGGAGCCGACTGTCCGAGTCCGCAGAGCGCAGACGCCGTGATATTCCTGGCCAGCAGTTCAAGCTTATCGATGTCTTCCATCTCACCCTTGCCGCTCGTGATCTTCTCAAGTATCTCAAGCATCCTCTTTGTACCTATACGGCATGGCGGGCATTTACCGCAGGATTCATCCACGGTGAATTCGAGAAAGAACCTTGCTATATCAACCATGCAATTGTCTTCGTCCATTACTATGAGACCGCCTGAACCCATCATCGAACCTAATTCCTTCAGCGTCTCGTAATCCATCGGAGTATCGATCCTGCTCGCCGGTATACAACCGCCGGATGGGCCGCCCGTCTGGGCCGCCTTGAACTTCTTTCCGTTAGGGATACCGCCGCCTATATCATATATGACTTCTCTCAGCGTAGTTCCGATCGGTATTTCCACCAAACCGGTATTGTTGATCTTTCCGCCGACAGCAAACACTTTGGTTCCCTTGCTCTTTTCGGAACCTATCTTAGTGAACCAGTCGGCGCCGTTATTAAGGATGACCGGAATATTTGCATAGGTCTCGACGTTGTTCAGCAGTGTGGGCTTTTTCCACAAACCGCTGACGGCCGGGAACGGCGGCTTCGGTCTGGGTTCGCCCCTGTGGCCCTCGATTGAGGTCATCAGTGCGGTTTCTTCTCCGCATACGAAAGCACCGGCGCCAAGCCTTAGTTCGATATCGAAGTTGAAACCCGTGTCGAAAATGTTTTTACCAAGAAGGTTGTATTCCCTGGCCTGTTTGACAGCTATCTCCAATCTCTTCACAGCTATCGGATATTCAGCCCTGACATATATATATCCCTGATCCGCGCCGATAGCATAGCCTGCGATGGTCATTGCTTCAAGCACGCTGTGCGGGTCGCCTTCGAGAACGCTTCTGTCCATGAAAGCTCCCGGGTCGCCTTCGTCGGCATTGCACAGTACAAACTTCTGATCGCCGGCAGCCTTAGCGGTAAGTTCCCATTTCAGCCCTGTCGGGAAGCCTGCTCCACCTCTGCCTCTGAGGCCTGATTTCTTTATTTCGGCAATGACTTCCTCCGGTTTCATTTCCGTCAAAGCCTTGGCGAGAGCCTTATAACCGTCGTAGGCTATATATTCGTCGATACTCTCAGGGTTGATGATACCGCAATTCCTCAGCGCGATCCTGACCTGGCGTTTGAAGAAATCGACATTTTCAAGGGATTTCGTAGCATCCTGGGCATTCTTGTCTCCGGCCATCAGTCTCTTGACCAGCCTGCCTTTGATAAGATGCTCTTCGACTATCTCTTTGACATCCTCGAACCGTACCATGGTATACATGGCGCCCTCTGGATACACGACAACGATCGGTCCCTCTGCGCATAAGCCATGGCAGCCTGTCGTAACTATCTTTACTTCCTTGTCCAGACCATTCTTTTTGATCTGGGCTTCAAATTCCTGCCTTATTTTTTCAGAATTAGACGAAGTACATCCGGTACCGCCGCACACTAGTACATGCGCCCTGAAAAACTCCATTTTGTTCCCTCCCTTTGGATGTTTTAGAGGAAGTCCGCGCTATACGCGCTAAACATCCTCCTTTTGGATGTTTCAGAGGAAGTTCGCGCTATACGCGCTAAACATCCTCCCTTTGGATGTTTTAGAGGAAGTCCGCGCCACAGGCTCTAAACATCCTCCCTGTATAATCAGTTGCATATGATAGTTTTATTTATCTTCACTCACGGCGGCCCCGATCGTAAGGTCCGTGCACACCCTGCCGTTTACGATATGCTCCGTAACAACGCGAGCAGCCTTTTCTGCAGTCATATTGACATAAGTGACCTTGCTCCCGTCCGCATCATACACTTCAACTATCGGTTCGAGCCTGCATACGCCAATACAGCCCGTCATTGTCACTGAAACGTCCCTGAGCTGCCTTTTACCGAGTTCTTCAACGAATACATTCATTACCGGCCTCGCTCCGGCTGCTATACCGCAGGTTGCCATTCCGACCACAATGCGGATACCGTCCTTGTTTTTTCTCATTTTGATCTCATCAAGAGTTTTATTTCTGATCGCTTCAAGTTCAGCTATCGATTTCATTCAAGACACCTCCGAAAATTTCACTGATTCCATCGTAGATATATCCCCTGAGCCACTTTACCACCGTAAATTCTGAAAGCGGTACGTCCCCAAGGATCCCTGCCGCCTCGTGCGAACTGAATTCGAATCTGGCGTCGCCATTTTCGAGATTAAGTTGAATATCGGTTTTGGGCCAGGCGGCTGCCATATCGGTAATCACGCCTGCAAGGTCTCCTAGTGGAGGCCTGTCTATATTGGCGATTTCAAATTCTGCACTGACAACTGTCCCCGCGCCCCGGTGGGATTCTATTTCAAAACTGCCTCCTGATCGTTCAGCAGAAGCTTTGAACAAAGGGATGCCTAAGCCTACCTTCCTTGTGGTCCTTGTTGTCGTGAACGGGTCGGTCACAACTGCAAGCAGTTTTTTATCCATCCCGGAGCCGTCGTCTTTGATGATCACAACCAGCATTCCCGTTTCGGGCTTCACCCGGAGTGTCGCCCTGATCAGGCTCGCTTGCGCTGCCGTTGAATTCTGCATTATATCAAGGATGTGCAGCGATAGATCTCTCAAACCCGATTACCTCCCAAAGCTGAAGAAACCCGACAACTAAAGGCTGCGGTACTTTTCGAGAACCTTTTCAACATCGTCGGGAGTAAGTCTTCCATATACGTCATCATTTATCATTACTACGGGCGCAAGTCCGCAAGCGCCTACACAGCGGCATGCATCGAGTGAGAACTTGCCATCCTCGGTACAGTCGCCTACATTGATGCCGAGTTTTTCCTGCAGCTTGTCGAGTATAAGTTTGGAGCCCTTTACGTAGCAAGCTGTCCCCAGGCATACACTAACTTTGTATTCACCCTTGGGTTTCAGAGAAAACTGGGTATAGAAAGTTACGACACCATAGACTTCCGACAGCGGTACATTAAGGCTTTCAGAAATCTTCTTCTGCACGCTCAGCGGCAGGTAGCCATACAGCTCTTGAGCCTCGTGCAGAACTGGGATCAACGCGCCCTTGGAATCCTTGTACTTTTCGATTATATCCTGCAATTTGCGTTCTTTTTCTTCGACGCAGCCGCAGCAGTTACTGCTCATTTTTCCAGACCCCCAGTCTAAAATTGTTGTGCGTTCGGGCTTAACATATAGCTTTCTTTGTTAAATAAATAACCAATTTCAATAAAAGATCGCTTATATGGTTAAGATTTTAACAAGCCTATTGTTAAGTAATTAACAATGCAATATTATAACAAAAAAATCCGTGTAATTCAACTAAATATTATATAAACTTTCTATTGAAATCTGTAATTTATATAGATTAGGCAAATATTGCCATTACAGCTTCAGCACTCAATGCATCTAGTTCGAGAAATGACCCCCTTTCCAGAATGCAGCCAAGATCGTGAGCGTCAGACGATACGATAGTACCGTATCCCGCAAGCTCCGGATGCGCTGTCAAAAAGCCGGCTCCGTCACAATACCGCGATAGCTCAAGGTACTTGAAACAAAGCTCCTTCGGTATAAAGCCCAGATTTGAAAGTATACTGTTGGAAGGCCTGTCTACATGTGCCGGAATGACGGCTCCCCCCAAATGCCTGACGACGGAGTTAACCTCTTCCGCTGTCAGCGCGGCGGCAGTAAGCAGCATACGGCTTTCTTCAGCGATGATACGGTCTGTTTCATCCATGATAAGCTGCCTTCCGAATATGTCACCTCTGTTTCTTATATGCGGTAAAGCGCTGTAAACCATACGCTGCAGTTCCATAGCAGCTTCCACGTCGGGCATAAGGCAGATCAAATGAACTTCCTCAGAGGTTTCGACCTCCATCCCGGGTATGAGAAGTAGTCCGCTGCTTTCCGCACATGTACCGACAGCCTTCAGGTTTGCGCACGAATTGTGGTCTGTTAGCGCAATAGCGTCGAGGCCTTTGATTTTTGCCATATTTACTATGTTATTGGGCGTCATGTCCTTTTCTGCGCAAGCCGAAAGCGCCGAGTGTATATGAAGGTCGACCGCGTATTTCATGGCTGTCCTGTCAGATACCGCAGTCGTGTGCAACGCAGCAGATCTCGTAAGCGCTGAGCTTCGTGCCCAGTATTGTGACGCCTTCCTGTACGGCCTTCCTGATTGTGGTTTCATCGACTTCTATGCCTTCCGGTATGATAATGCAGGACAGCTCCATAAGTGTCGCTACTGCAACGATATTCAGGTGCGTGTGGACTGTGATCCAGGCAGAGCCTTTTTTTGCGTAGGACATAACCCAGCTGAGCAGGTCACAGCAGTACATGCCCTTTACCTGGATACCTTCAGCCGATTCACCCGTCAGGATCCTGGCTTCGAGTTTTTCAGACAATTCCGGTACGTTCATATCGATACCTCCTATGGATGTTTTAAAGGTTGTTCGCGCTTTAATGGCGCTAAACATCCTCCTATGGATGCTTTAGAAGTTATTTGGCTATTTATGAGCTAAGCCATTACAGCTTTGCTATTTTCTGTCCTTATTCATGACCGGCGGCGCCATATCCTCCAGTTCCTTCATTTGGGCAGCCAGATCGCGCACCTTTTCGCGGAGCTTGAAAATGCAATCCGTTTCGTATGCGTTTCCGCGAACGATATCCTCAGCGAGAGCGCGACAGCTCGGAGCCCCGCATGCTCCGCAGTCCAGGCCGGGCAGTTCGTTATTTATCTTCTCAAGTTCCTCAAGCTTTTTCATAGCTATGCCGATATCGTCATCAAGCTTCATAATAGGTTTATATGCAATATTTTCAGTCCATATGATGTTCTCGTCATAGGTTTCCTGTAACTCTCCCGTTGTTTCAGCCGCTCTGGCTTCGTCTATGTGCTTTTTCAGACGCGTTTTTGCCACGTATACGTTCTCGACAGTCAGAGGACCGCCGAGGCATCCTCCCGTGCAGGACAGCGCCTCAATAAAATCGACCCCCTCAATCTTATCGTTTTCGACCTCTTCAAGTATGGTGATCACATTATGGATTCCGTCAACGGCAAGAAAGCGATCAGTCCCTATTGCGAGCCCCTCCCCGCCTGAATTTGCCCAGCGGATGCCCTCATATCCCGCCTTTGCGAGCTGCTCAGAAGCATCCGTCTTTTCGAGCTTTGAAAATAGTCTCAGATAAATATCCTTTATGGAAATTACGCTGTCTACATAGGATTTCTTACTCTCGTAAGGCGCTTTGACGCTCGTTGCCTTTGCCGGGCAGGGTGTAATGAAAAACACGCCTATATCGGACGGATCGAGCCCCTTCTGCTCGGCTGCCTTCTTTTTGGCGATCTTGGCGGCAACCTCCATAGGCGATTCGAGTTTGACAAGGTGGTCTATAAGGTTGGGAAACCTTACCTGGATCAGTCTTACGACAGCCGGGCAGGCGGAAGATATCATAGGTTTGGGATAATTCCCTTCCGACATGAGTTTCCGGGTGGCTTCCGATACAAATTCGGCCGCCCTGGCTACTTCGAAAACATCGTCGAACCCGATGGTTTTGAATGTGTTAAGCAGCCTGTTCCTGCTGTATTCGGGCTTGAACTGGGTGTATAGTGTGGGCGCGGGGATGGCGATCCTGTATTTACAGGCGGAGATTCCCGGGAACTCGTCCGTTACAGCTTTTTTGGCATGATAGGGGCAGATGCGTATGCATTCACCGCAGTCGATGCATCTCTCATTGATGATGCGGGCTTTGCCCTTACGTACCCTGATGGCCTCCGTAGGACATCTTTTGATACAATTGGTGCAGCCCCTGCATTTTTCTTCGTCTAATCTTACCGAATGAAAATAGTCACCCATGATCCATTCCCCCAAGGCTTAAGTCAATAGCCGCTTCCGGTGTATACCAAGAACAGTGCGGCAACTTAGAAATCTACCGTTATGGTTACCCTGGTTCCCTTGCCTACTTCAGTAACTATATCGAGCATGTCAGCATACCTTTTCATATTAGGCAGGCCCATGCCTGCGCCGAACCCCATCTCCCTGACTTCATCCGAAGCGGTGGACCAGCCTTCCTGCATGGCAAGTTCGAGATCCGGTATTCCGGGTCCCTGGTCGCTTATGCAGACTGAAATCCTGCCGCTGCTGATCTCAACATCGGCGGCGCCGCCGTTTCCATGGATGACCGCATTTATCTCGGCTTCATACATGGAAACCGCCGCTTTTTTTACGCGGACAGGGTCGATCCCGAGCTGTACAAGCATCTTTTTAACGTTGCTTGAAGCTTCGCCTGCATATGTGAGATCGTATGACGGTATATCATAGTGCAGCTTGATGAGGTTATCGCCCACTACCAAACACCCTTTCCGGTCAAGCCTGCGTTATAAAGCTTTCCACAGGCTATAAACATGGGATTGTCCGTCGTCATTACAGCAATCCCTTTTTCCTCCGCCAATTCCAGTATATTTTCACCGGGGGTCTTTCCTCTTACAAAAACTACCGCCTTGATATCCATCATTTCGGCAGTCCTTATTACCTGGGGACTGACAAGCCCCGTCAAAAGAAGTACATTTTCCTTTACATAGGCCATTACATCGCTCATCAGATCGGAGCCGCAGGCCGATACTATCTCCATTCCGGTATCGCTTCCGGATAAAAGCCTGGCGTCAAGAATTTCTGTGATCTCTTTAAGTTTCATACAAGAGTCCCTTCAGCTGTTACAAAAGTTTCTATCATTATTATAACATATTGTTAATGAATTAACAATATGTTACAAATAGTATATTATGTAATCTATATCAGTTGATTAGTATTCAATACGGAAAAATCAAAAGCGCATCGAGTGCTTTTGATTTTAACAAGACTGCATTATGTTCCATAAAAGAAAACGGGTTTGCACTCTTATGATGCAAACCCGTCTGCTGCGTAACTACATGTCTCTGCCAAACCTGCTATTTCAAAAATGTCGGCGTCTCTGTCTCAACAGCGTTCTTTAATACATTCTCCGGAACAACAACTTCAAAACTGCCGTTATAATCGCTGTACGTAGCTTTTGCAGTCATATTCATTGCAGTGCCGACGTCGTTCTCGGTTTGTTCCGATTTCATTGTTATAACCATGCTATTGATCAGATAAGTGTTTTTATCGATCGAAATTTCGATTGTATATGAACCAAAACCTGTATCCTCCGTAATACCCTCTTCCCCGCCGAGCCCCTGCTGATCCAGCAGGCCCTGGTACAGCGAATTGTTATTGACAACTCCCTTAAGCAATATCTCATTGGCATTGGAGCTCTCAACCTGATCGAGCCCGGCGCAGAAAGCATCATCCGACTTTAATACAATACTGCTGCTCTCACTTTCAAACGCCCTGTCATATTCCGGCTTGAGATAAACCTTTTTTTCCCACGTGCCATCATAAGGGTTATGGGTATATGAAGCATTATCGGCAAAGTAATTTTCCGTCTTTATTTGCATGCCTAGCATATCCATATCTATCAGCATATGCATTTTCTTGTTGGCGTTATCGATATCGGCAGCGGCATTGATACCCATTTTCGTGCTTACCATTTCTGATTTCATATCTACGGAAATACCCACATCCATCTTGTACTTACTTACTTTTTTGAACTCTGCAGCGACTTTGTCCATTATAGCTTTAATACTGTCGAATTTCGCAGCATCGCACAACAGTATGGTCTTAGACGGGCCATCCCATATTACTTTTTTGTCGAGAGCTTCCGCAACGAACCTGAAAGGTATATAAGTGCTGCCCTTTCCATAAATGACCGGAATTGCGCTGAGCGTCTGTGATTGGCCATTTACGTAGGCGTTCAATTTACCTATGTATACGACTATTGTTGTCTCGTCCTTCAATATGGTGACGCTCTTGTTTGAAGGCTCATAGATAATGTGCTGGTCATCATCCTGTACGCCCAGTATGGTTGCCAGTTCCCTTAACGGCAGAAGCGTGCTGCCATTTAGCAGGATCGGAACATTTTTGCATTCTGTCTGTTTGCCGTCCACGATTATTTTCAGATCAGGCAATTCGGTGATCTTACCTGTGGGAGCTGCAAATGCGGAACCAGTAAACACTATAACCACTGCAACCAGTATTGATATTGACATTAATGCTTTTCTCATTGGTTAAAGCTCCTATATAGTATTTTGATAACCCAATAATATCATGCATGCAAACATTAGTCAAACCGCGCTTTTTTATAAAAAAAGGAGCTTTCCCAAAGTTTATTTTTGAGACAGCCCCCTATGAAAAGATATGTTCCTAACCCATTACCGCTTCAACCTTGTGGACCTTGCCGTCGCTGAATATAGGAAGTACGTTGCCTATAAACTCTTTTCCGTCTATCGTGAGCAGCTTGATCCCTTTTGAAACATGCTGCGGGTTGGTAATGCTGATCTCATAGGTCGCACCCCTGAAGTACCGCGTAACATTGAAACTGTCCCACGCCTTTGGTATGCAGGGATCGATCGCGAGTCCATGGTAGTCCGGCTTGATGCCGAGGATGAACTGTGAAATTGCAACGAAGTTCCATGCCGCCGTTCCGGTAAGCCAGGAATTCTTAGCCTCGCCGTGCCGTCCCGCATCCTTGCCTGCGATCATCTGCGAATACACATAAGGTTCCATCCTGTGCAGGTCGCTGACTTCCTCCCTGTATGCGGGAGCTATCTTTGAGTAAAGCTCGAACGCCTTGTCGCCCCTGCCGAAAAGTGCCTCGCCTGCCATGATCCATGGATTGTTGTGACAGAAGATACCTGCATTTTCCTTGTATCCGGGTGGATAGGACGAGATTTCGCCGAGTTCCACATGATACTTTGTATATGCCGGATTGATAAGCACCATGCCGTGCTTAGAATCAAGATATTTCCAGGCGGAGTCGAGAGCTTTTTCAACAGCGCCGCTTTCTAGACCAATCTGAGCCATCGTACAGAAGCCCTGTGTTTCAATGTATATCTTTCCCTCTTCATTTTCCCTGCTGCCGACCTTGTTTCCGAAATCGTCATAGGCGCGCAGGAACCATTCCCCATCGAAGCCGTGTTTCATGACGGTTTCCTTCATGGTCTGGATATGTCCCTTTGCAGCCTTTGCCTCGTCATAGAGACCGATGTTTTCACATATCTTCACATAATCGTTGCCGATGAAAACGAACATACCTGCGATCAGCACTGATTCGGCGACCTTTCCGTCCTTGCTGGTAGTTGTCTGGTATGACTCGTCAGGCACTGTCGAGAAGCAGTTCAGATTCAGACAGTCGTTCCAGTCCGCCCTGCCAATGAGAGGCAGTCCGTGAGGCCCGAGGTTGTTGACGACATGGTAGAAGGACCTTCTGAGATGCTCGAAAAGGTTCGCAGCCCTTGCGGGATCATTATCGAACGGGACCTGCTCCTCCAGAATATTGAAGTCGCCTGTTTCCTTGATATATGCTGCAGTTGACGCTATGAGCCACAGCGGGTCGTCGTTGAAGTTGCCGCCGATCTCATTATTGCCCTTCTTCGTAAGCGGCTGGTACTGATGATAAGCGCCGCCGTCTTCAAGCTGCGTTGCAGCGAGATCCAGTATCCTCTCCTTCGCTCTTTGAGGTATCTGGTGGACAAAGCCCAGTATATCCTGATTGGAATCCCTGAAGCCCATACCGCGGCCAATTCCGGATTCGAAATAGGATGCGCTTCTGGACATGTTGAACGTAACCATACACTGATACTGGTTCCAGATGTTTACCATACGGTTCAGCTTTTCGTCACGGCTGTTTACGTTATATTTTGAAAGCAGGCTGTTCCAGTATTCCTTCAGTTCATCAAAGGCTTCTCCGACCTGTTTTACGGTTGAAAATCTTGCTGTCATTTCTTTAGCGATTTTCTTGTTTATGATACCGGGAGCTTCCCACTTTTCATTTTCATCATTTTCCGCATACCCGAGTACAAAAACTATGTCTCTCTGCTCGCCCGGTCCCAGGGTTATATCGAAGCTGTGCGACGCTATGGGCGACCAGCCGTCCGCCATCGAATTCGATGATTTGCCGGCCGCGACCGCTTTGGGAGCGTCGAATCCGTTGTATTGGCCAATAAATGAATTGCGGTCCGTATCAAAACCAGTTATATCCGTATTGGATGAATAAAATGAAAAATGGTTGCGTCTTTCCCTGTATTCGGTCTTGTGATAAATAGTATTGCCTTCCAGTTCGATCTCGCCGGTATTGAAATTCCTCTGGAAGTTGGTCATATCGTCATAGGCATTCCAAAGGCACCATTCGATGAATGAAAACAGGGTTATTTTTTTGACGCCGCCGCTTATATTTTTAAGACTTACCTTATGAACCTCTCCATTGAAATTCTGGGGTACGAACAAAAGCACTTCGGCTCCTATCCCTCCGCGTTCGCCGTATATCTTGGTGTAACCGAGGCCATGACGGCATTCATACCTGTCCAGAGCTTTTTTAACCGGAGCCCAGCCCGGAGACCAGAAATCTCCGCTGTCGTCGCGTATATAAAAATACCTTCCGCCGTTATCCACAGGAACGCTGTTGTATCTGTATCTCGTGATACGTCTCAGCCTGGCGTCCTTATAGAAGCAATACCCTCCCGCCGTATTCGAAATGAGCGAAAAGAATTCCTGGTTGCCTGAATAGTTTATCCACGGGCTTGGAGTTTCAGGTGTGGTTATTACATACTCCTTGGTTGCGTCATCAAAATACCCGTACTTCATAAATACCTCCCGCATACTAAAATAGTGATATTTACGGATTATAACATAAACATGGGCAGGGCACAAATCCCGCCCAGTTTCTTCCGAAGACATTCCAAGACCGGGACTGATCCGGCCCGGCCCTGAAAAAACTGTATAAAGCACCGCTTGTCCGTTATTTATATGTTACAATGCATGAAAGTTGAGGTTAATAGAATGAATTGCTTTATGGTGTATATACTTGCTATTTTTCTCGGAACTCGGTAGGAGTAACGCCGACATACTTCTTGAATAACTTGGAGAAGTAATGCGCATCGGGGATACCGACCTGCTCCGCGACTTCATATGTCTTGTACCGGACATCCCTGAGCATTTCCTTCGCTTTTTCGATACGTATCTCGTTGAGATAGTCGACAAAGTTCTTTCCCATTTCCTTCTTGAACATCCTGCTGATATAGTACGTGCTTACAAAGGTATGCTCGGCCACTTCATTGAGCGTGATCTGTTCGTTGTAGTGCTTCTGCAGGTACTCCACCGCTTTGCGGAGAATGAGCTTGATGCTCTTGTTGTTGTAGCTGTTGACCTTGGAAGTGATGCTCCTGGCGGATTCGTCAAGCAGAGTGTTCAATTCGTCGGCATTGGAGCATTTTTCTATAAGGCCGTAGAGACCGCTCAGTTCACTGTACTCAAGCTTTTTATCACCGTCCCCTGACATGAGCGACATCCTTATGTTATTTATGGAGGATATCAGATTCCAGTAAAAATTCTTGATAAAGTCCCTATTCAAAGGATCGACGCTCTTGATATAGCTGTAGATATCCTGCAGCCTGTCCTTGACGGAGTGCTCGTTTCCGGATCTGATACCCTCGATCAGCGCTTTCTGCAGTTTCTCAAGCATGGAATGGTCGTCGTATTTGAAGAAGGTATTGATATCGCTGTGAAAGATTAACGAGTTGCTGCCCATGTAGAATTTGTGTTCGAACGCTTCACGGCATTCCCCGAATTTCTGCGGCAGCTGCGTCATTTTCGTCGCTTCCGAGCTCACCGCGATAGTCACTGTAAAACCGAAGCAGTTACAGATGATGTCCTGAAGGTAGGAGCATTTTTTATCGATAATCTCAGTCACATTTTCGGATTCATCCTTCTGCATCACAATAAATGCAATACCAATATTGTTCAGGGTCACATTGATAACGTCGAATGTGTCGGTAAAGACTTCATTGAATGTGTTTATTATTCCGAACTGGTACAAATGCCTGTCATATTGGCTTATATCGCTGGCATCGCTGTCCTCGGAATCATTCTGGACGATAAGCATATGGAATTCCTTCGGTTTTACGTTAAAAAGCTCGAGCTTCTGAAGTATGTCTTCCTCGTTGGTATTGATCTCATATATGACGTCGTACAGGAATTTTTCGCGAAGGACCGATATGTTCTGCTTGAACAGCATGCTGAGCTTATCGATTTCTTCGGACCGTTCCTTTTTGAATTTCAGCTCTTTTACGGCTCTGGTTATGACGATTGTAAGTTCTTCTATTTTAGACGGCTTAAGCAGGAAGTCAAAAGCCCCTATTTTGAGAGCTTCGTGCACATAGTCAAAATCCCGGTGTCCCGTCAGTATGATTATCTTGCTGTCCGGCACCGAATCCTTGATCTCGCGCAGCATAGTAAGGCCGTCGGTTTCAGGCATCTTAATGTCGGTAATAATGATATCCGGCAAAAGCTTCCTTATCAGATCGATACCTTCAAGGCCGTCTGCCGCTTCACCGCAGACCTCACATCCGAAGTTTTTCCAGTTGATAATATTCCTTAATCCTTTACGGATGATAGGTTCGTCATCTATTATCAGAACTTTGAACATAGAAGCCCTCCTCGCCGTCAGCGTTTATTTTGAAAGGTATGATGACCACAGCTTTTGTAAATTTACCTGCTTCACTTTCTATATTCAGACCGTAATTTTCACCGTAAAAAAGCTTTATTCTTCTGTTTACGTTTTCAATACCGATACTTTTGCTTCTTTTATCGCTCAGGCTCTTGAAGTAGGTGTCATTATCCATTGAGAGCCTTTCGTTCAATTGCTCGAGATCCTCCCGTTCCATGCCCGCACCGTTGTCTATGACCTCTATGGAGACAAAGTCATCAAACTTTTCCGCATTCAGCGTAATGATACCTTTTCCTCTTATCCGTTCGATGCCGTGATATACTGCATTTTCTATAAGCGGCTGGATAAGAAGGCGAGGTATTTTGATACTGTTCACTTCAGGCTGTATATTTTTAACTAATTCGATTCTGTCCCCGAATCTCCTTTTTTGCAATGAAATATATTTATCAGCGTATGTAAATTCCTCTTTTATCGTTATGAGCCTGTCGTCTCTGCCGATACTGCCCTCCATCAGATCGGACAGGTCGGAGACCGTGTCGCTTATTTCAGGTACGTTATTGAGCTGCGCCAGCCAGTTGATCGCCTCGAGCGTATTGAACAGGAAATGGGGATTGATCTGGGACTGCAGCGCCTTCAGCTCCGCTTCCTTTCTGGTGAGCTGCTCCCTGTACACCCAGTTTACAAGATGGTCTATTTCGCTGGACATTTCGTTGAAAGCCTTATTGAGGAAGCCCAGTTCGTCCCCCCTGTCGTCCTTGATCTGGACGTTGCCCTCGCCGGCCTGCACCTTTTTCATTCCCTTTACCAGCCGGTTGATAGGCTTGACTATATCAAACGCGATAAATATCGTCAATACGGTAAGTACCAGTATTACTATGGCGCAAAGCATGACAATGTTTCGCCTGAGCGTATTGGCGTCCTTGTAAAGCTCATCCAGCGTTACGTAGGCAACGACCTTCCAGCCCGTATTTTTCAGCGTTATATAGGATACGGACAGGCCTGATTTCTGATCGATCAGTCCGCCGGATTCACCGTTTATCTTGTCGGAGAGTATGCCGGAATAGACCGAGAGATCGTCATTGATCCTGCTGGCTATGAGATCCATGTCCGGGGACAGGATCATTATGTTCTGAAGATTGCCTGTAAGCCCCTGGTAAACTTCGTCGAGCAGTTCAGTCTTTATCTTTAGCACAAGAAGGCCCAATTCTCCGAAATGATCCCTGTCGTTTATCTGTCTGACAAGATATATGGCCTTGGCCTTTTTATCCTCGGAAACGACATATATGTACGGCTTACCTTTCATCTGTCTCGCCTTCGCGAGCATTTTGCTGTAAGGAATATCCGCGCTTGAGCCGGCTTCCTTCGTGTTATCGTCTTGGTAGTACTCCTTGCCGTCATTTGAAAAAATGCATATCGAACGTATTTCCGACCTTGATATGACCACCATTTTCAGATAACTGTTTATCGTATTCTCATATTCGTATTGCTGTATAGGATCATCGGAGTCCGTACTGCTTTTGAGAGCCGTGTATATTTTGTCCTCGTAAAGCAGGTCCTGCGATATGTTAGTAAGGTTGTGAGTGTAGTCGTCCAGCCTGAGCTGTATCATATTCAGGATGTCCCGCGAATAATTGGCAGAGTTATCATTGATAATGCTTTCGGAATTCTTATAGCTCAAATACCCTATCAAAACCAGCGGTATAAGTATCTGGACAAGAAGCGTGGATATCAGCTTGTTCCTTATGGAAAGATTCTTATAAAATTTTAGAAATACTGAGGGAGATTTCATCAGATTAACCCCCGTAAACCATTATCAGTATCTTCAGTCCGGAATGATTCAAACGGATCAGTCCGGAATTATACCCTTGCTTATTGCATTGGACCACATATCTCTAGCAGTGATCTTCCCCGAAAGGAAATACGGGAACTGCTTTGCGATATCCTCCTCCCAGGAAGCCCTGTCGACAAAGTGATCCAACGGTCCGACAAGGTACGGTGCACGCTCAACCATCCGGTTTCCCTTAATGGCAAGCTCCCTGTATTTAATATTAAAGCTGTCGATATCGACATTGCTGATCATGCCTGTTTCGGAAGCAAATATTGCGGCAGTTTCGGGTGAAGTCAGGTATTTAAGGAGCCTCAGGGAAGCGTCCAGTTTGGTTTTGTCGTCACCGGACACAGTGCTCATGTGGAAGGTCCCCCCCCCAAGTCCATAGACCATTGAGCCCTTGCGGCTTACATAGCCCTCCGGGTACGGGAATGGTATAATATCGACACTCGTATCGTTCGGATCAAACTCGCCTATGAACCAGGAGCCCTGCACTATCATAGCCGCCTTTTTCTCTTTAAAAAGCACATTTCTCTGGTTATTCGTCATTGTGAAGCAGTCATTCGGAAATGCGTGCATGTCGTACAGTTCTTTGATCAACTGCAATGCAGCTATATGGCATGATTTTATGGCTCCGTTTTCGAACGGCTTTTCCGTTCCATCCTTCCCGCCCACAACAGCGATCAGGGTCTGATACAGATAAGTGCCCTCCGCATACGTATTGAATGCGATCGGAGTTATTCTGTTATTATTGAATATCTGTACCGCAGACTTGAGTTCATCAAAGTTCTCGGGAATAGGTACATTGTACCTGGTAAAAAGGTCCCTGTTGATGAACATGCATTCAAATATGACTTCGAACGGAAGTCCATAGATCCGTCCGTCCTGTGTAGTATAACCCCACATGTCCGAGTTGAAGCTCCTCTTCCATTCGGGATCTTTTGACAGCTGGCTCGTAAGGTCGTAAACCTTGCCCGCCTTTATGAGCATGTTGATATCCGATCCCGGCCAAAGGCCGAATACATCGGGATCATTTCCGGATGCGAAATCCGTTTTGATTTTCGGCAGGAAATCTTCTCCGAAAAGAGATTCATTAACAATAGTTATATCCGGGTTGTTTTTTTCAAATTGGTTCAGGACAGTTTTAAGCGTTTCCGCTTTACTGTCGACTCCACCCCAGCTGCTGATAAACCGCAGTGTAGTTTTTGCGGATTCACCCGCCCGTGTTTTATAGGAAGGCTTCTGCGTTTTATCGGGCGCCTGTGTACAGGCGCCCGTCAGGAACACTATTGCCGTTGAGAGAAGGATAGCCAGGAAGATCCCGTTTCTCCGCACCTTATACAACTCCTTACATCCTGAATTGTACCGATCCCTCGTAAACATCCGCCACCAGGCTGCTGCCCGGTTTCACACTGCCCATGAAAAATTTCTCAGTAAGTTCGTCCTCGATATATTTCTGGATAGTTCTTCTAAGTGGTCTTGCACCGTATTTGGGATCATATCCCTTATCCAGTACGAAATCCGACAAAGCCTCCGTGAAGCTAAGCGATATACCCTTCTGCAGGGCTTCCGCCCTTACCTCTTCAAGCATCAGGCCGACTATCTGCTTCAGTTCGTCCCTGCTCAGTTCTGTAAATATGATAATTTCGTCAAGCCTGTTGAGGAATTCCGGACGGAAGGTCTCCTTCATAACATCCCGGACTCTGCTTTCCAGCGCTTTATAACCGTCGTTGTTGAAGCCTATGCCGTTTGCCTTCAGCGTAGTTCCTGCATTCGAAGTCATAACGATGACCGTGTTCTCGAAATTCACGACCCGTCCGTGGCTGTCGGTCAGCCTTCCGTCTTCAAGTATCTGAAGCAGCATGTTGAATACGTCCGGATGCGCCTTTTCTATCTCATCCATCAGTATGATCGAAAAAGGCTTTCTCCTCACCTTTTCTGTCAGCTGTCCTCCGTCGTCATAACCTACATATCCCGGAGGCGAACCAATCAGCTTGGATACGGTATGCTTCTCCATATATTCGGACATATCTAGCCTTATCAGCGAATCCTCGGTTTCGAACAGTTCCACTGCCAGCGCTCTTACCAGCTCTGTCTTACCAACGCCGGTAGGTCCGACAAATACGAATGAAGCCGGTTTCTTTTTCTTCCTGAAGCCCGCCCTGTTTCTTCTGATTGCTTTGGCTATACTGCTGACAGCTTCATTCTGGCCAATGACTCTCTTATGGAGCCTTTCCTCCAGGTTCATCAGTTTGTCCGCCTCGACTTCGGTAAGCCTCTGCACAGGTATCTTGGTCCAGCTTTCAATTACATAAGCTATATCGTCTACTGTAAGAACATCTTCCTTATTATGCTCCTCAAACTCTCTTATCTTCTGCAGGAGCTTGCATTCATGCACTTTCAGGTCCGCAGCCTTCTGGTAGTCTTCAATGGAATCGGCTGAAACAGCGCTTTCCTTCTCTTCCTGCACCTTTTTCATCTCGTCCTTGAGCGCTTCCAGCTCCACCAGCCCGGTATTCTTCAGGTTTACCCTCGATCCGGCCTCATCGATGACATCGATCGCCTTATCCGGAAGGAACCTGTCCGATATATATCTTTCCGAAAGTCTGGCCGCAGCCTCTATAACTTCATCGGATATCTTTACCCTATGATATTTTTCGTAATAGTCCCTGACGCCTTTCAGGATATCTATAGTCTCCTCTACAGAGGGTTCTTCCACGAGTACCGGCTGGAACCTTCTTTCCAGCGCCGTATCCTTTTCTATATGCTTGCGGTATTCGTTGAGCGTCGTAGCTCCTATTACCTGTATATCCCCTCTTGAAAGGGCAGGCTTGAGAATATTGGCCGCGTTCATCGCGCCCTCCGCCTCACCGGCGCCCATAATATTATGCAGTTCGTCAATTACGAGGATGACATTGCCCAAAGCCTTTGCCTCCTCTATTATTCCCTTCATGCGGCTTTCAAACTGCCCTCTGAACTGGGTCCCGGCTACGATCCCCGTCATATCGAGCAGGTAGATCTCCGCATTGAACAGCTTTGCAGGTACCTGGCGCTTCGCTATCCTGACTGCGAGCCCTTCGGCAATGGCAGTCTTTCCTACACCCGGTTCACCGATAAGCACCGGATTGTTCTTGGTCCTTCTGTTCAGTATCTGCACGACCCTGTCTATCTCGCGCTGTCTTCCGATGACCCTGTCTATTTTATCCTCTTTGGCCAGATCGGTCAGATTCGTACCGTACATATCGAGATATTTCTTCTTTTTCAGGCTTTTCTTTTCCTGCGTCTTGACGCGGGTGCCGTTTTTATTGTCCTTGTCGTCTGAAAGATCCTTGGGTTCGCCGTTTTCACCCGTTTCTTCGTTTTTAGGGAATACGTGGTTCAGAAAATTGAATATTGGATTGGCCTTATTCCCGTTTGGGGGTTCGATACCCGCAAGCCCGTTGTTTCCATGATCCATATCGATATTGTCAAACAGGCCGCTCATCTGTTTATTTATATTATCAATATCCTCATCGGACATACCAGTCTGCTCTATCAACTGGTTGACAGGCTGTATACCCTGCTTTTTCGCGCATGACAAGCAAAGACCTTCCTGTATCTGCTTTCCGTCAACGATTTTCGTAACAAATACCACTGCATAATTTTCCTTGCAAACTGAACACATCATCACAGTAATCAACTCCTTTCGCTCCTGCTGCTGTCTGTGCACGGTCAAACCATAAGAGGCCTGACACCTCATATATCAATCTATTATACGCTACATCCTTATCTTATGACTGCTGCACCCTGCTGATTAGATAAGTATAACACAATCCGGCAGCCAAGGTCTACTTGAAAGATGAACCTTTTTGTCTCTATCGCAAAGTAAATTTTGTAACCGATTGAGACGCTGTGGAATATATTTATACTAGCGAATAACAAATAACAAACTATTATGTTAATTACATGAGGAGGTGTTTGGAATGGCAGACAGAGGAGGTTTCCTCGGCGGCTTTTGCGGCGATAATTGCGCCATTTTGTTCTTTATACTCGTATTTCTGATTTTGTTCGTGTGCCCGGTTGGCATATTTGCGGATCCCAAGTAAACGGAGGACATACACAGAACAAGTCAGTGATCCAAGTGAGCCAGGGATGCGTCCTTGACTCACTCGATTTTTTGGAGATTGAGTTAAGGGACTGCTCTGCAACTCATCTGAAAAAACGAATTGTGGAACAGTCCCCTTACTTACTGTCTCCTGCTTCCTTTGATTCTTAAAGTTTACATATTTCAAGCCTGTTTCCTTTTAAGTTCATGTTCGGATCCGCTATCGGGCTCCTGTACGGACTTTTTATTAAGCCGCTGTCCGGACTTTTTTTCAGGTTTGTTTTTCAATATTTTTTTAAGGAACTGCCCCGTATAGGATTCCGGTACGGTAGCCACCTCTTCCGGCGTACCGCTTGCGACTACCGTCCCTCCCTTGCCTCCGCCTTCCGGGCCCAGGTCGATCACGTAGTCTGCCGTTTTTATCACGTCGAGATTGTGCTCGATAACCACAACCGAATTACCGGCGTCAACAAGGCGGTGCAGTATATCTACAAGCCTGTGAACATCCGCTATATGGAGTCCCGTCGTCGGCTCGTCCAATATATAAAGCGTCCTTCCGGTAGCCCTCTTTGACAGCTCGGTAGCAAGCTTGATACGTTGTGCTTCGCCGCCGGACAGTGTTGTCGACGGCTGTCCGACCTTGATATATCCCAGGCCTACGTCATATAAGGTTTCAATCTTTCTCTGTATGCGTGGGATGTTCCTGAAAAATTCAAGAGCATCTTCTACAGTCATGTCGAGCACTTCCGAGATATTCTTCCCCTTGTATTTCACATCGAGCGTTTCGCGGTTATAGCGCTTTCCCTTGCATACTTCGCATGGTACGTATACATCAGGCAAAAAATGCATCTCTATTTTTATTATACCATCGCCGCCGCACGCCTCACAGCGCCCGCCCTTGACATTGAAGCTGAACCTTCCGGATTTGAAGCCCCTCATTTTTGCTTCCGTCGTTTCGGCAAACACCTCGCGGATCAGGTCGAACACTCCCGTATAGGTTGCAGGGTTGGAGCGCGGTGTCCTGCCGATCGGTGATTGGTCGATATCGATCACCTTGTCGAGGTGTTCTATCCCCAGGATGGCATCATGTTCCCCTGCTCTTGTCCTGGCACCGTTCAGCTCCGATGCCAGCTTCTTGTACAGTATCTCGTTTATGAGCGAGCTCTTGCCTGAACCCGAAACGCCTGTAACAGCTGTAAAAACACCAAGTGGTATGTTAACATTTATATTTTTAAGATTGTTTTCACGCGCGCCTGCGATCTTTATCCACTTACCGTTCGGCTTGCGCCTTTTTTCAGGTATCTCTATCCGCTTTTTACCGCTCAGATACAGACCTGTCTGTGAATTCTCATTGTTCTTGATATCGTCTATCGTTCCCTCAGCCACCACATATCCGCCGTGGATGCCCGGACCGGGTCCCATATCTATGATATGGTCGGCTGCGTACATGGTATCCTCGTCATGCTCTACAACGATCAGCGTATTTCCCAGATCCCTGAGCCTTGCGAGCGTCTTCAGCAGCCTGTCGTTATCGCGCTGGTGAAGCCCTATGCTTGGTTCGTCCAGTATATAAAGAACGCCCATGAGCCCCGAACCGATCTGGGTCGCGAGCCTGATACGCTGCGCTTCTCCTCCCGAAAGCGTACCGGAAGACCTTGACAATGTAAGATAATCCAGACCAACATCTACAAGAAACCCTACCCTTGCATTGATCTCTTTCAATATCTGGTGAGATATAATGGTATCTCTTTCGGAAAGTTTGAGGCCTGCAAAGAAATCCTTTATATCATTTATGGGAAGGCAGGTGAGCTCATTTATGTTTTTCTCTCCCACAGTTACAGCAAGAGTCTCCTTCTTAAGCCTCGCTCCGTGGCAGTCGGGACACGGATTGCTGCTCATGAATTCCTCATAATACTGCTTCATGCCGTCAGACTGCGTTTCCTTGTAGCGGCGTTCCATACTGTTGATAACGCCTTCAAAAGCTGCTGTGAACGTACCGCTGCCGTATTCCTTTTCATATGCTATCTTGATCTTTTCGCCTTTTGTTCCATATAAAATAATATCGATTATATTCTCAGGCAATTTGTTGACAGGAGTCGATATCTTGAAGCCGTAATACTTTGCAAGCGCATTTAGGTACATCCTGGAGTAGCTGTCGCCATTCTCGAAATTCCAGCCTCCGACCTTGATGGCGCCTTCCTCAAGGGATTTACTACGGTCAGGTATGATAAGGTCCGGATCCATTTTCATGAGAGTTCCGAGGCCGCTGCAGGTCGGGCATGCTCCGTAAGGGTTGTTGAAGGAAAACATTCTGGGCGTAAGCTCTTCTATGCTTATCCCGCAGTCGCTGCATGCAAAATTCTGGCTAAACAGCAATTCCTGTCCGTCTATCACATCAACTATCAGTATCCCGCCGCTCAGATGCAGCGAGGTTTCTACGGAGTCGGCCAGGCGCTTCATTATCTCAGGTTTCACTACCAGCCTGTCCACGACTATTTCAAGAGTATGCTTCCTGTTTTTATCCATATTGATTTCTTCATTGATATCGCGTACTTCGCCGTCGACTCGGATCCTGACATAACCGTTTTTTCTGGCGTCTTCTATCAGCTTGTGATATTCGCCCTTCCTGCCTCTGACTAC
The DNA here is from genome assembly GCA_023411715.1 of Bacillota bacterium. GTDB lineage: Bacteria > Bacillota > Clostridia > Acetivibrionales > DTU013 > JAEYOM01. The sequence continues at coordinate 24,041 of JAEYOM010000123.1, forward strand.
CGGAGCAAGCAGCTGAATTTTTGTACCCTCGTCGAGCGCCATTATGGAATCGACCATCTGGTCCACAGTCTGCTGCGATATCTCCTTGCCGCAGACTGGGCAGTGCGGTATGCCAACGCGGGCGTAAAGCAGCCTCAGGTAATCATAAATTTCAGTTACGGTCCCGACTGTAGATCTGGGATTCCTGCTGGTAGTTTTCTGATCTATCGATATTGCAGGCGATAACCCGCTTATATAGTCAACTTCGGGCTTTTCCATCTGTCCGAGGAATTGTCTGGCATATGCGGAAAGCGACTCGACATAACGACGCTGACCTTCCGCGTAGATAGTGTCAAATGCCAGCGAAGATTTGCCCGAGCCGCTCAGCCCTGTGATCACGACAAATTTGTCCCTTGGTATCTCAATGTCGATATTTTTGAGATTGTGCTCTCTTGCTCCCTTTATGGAGATACTGTTCCTGTTCATTTGTTAACACCTGTCCCCTGTATATACTGCCTGATGCCAAGCACAGCTTTAGCGTCAAAAAAGGTACACCTGGACGCGGACGGGATTGCTTCTGACCGGGTAAGGTGTGTCCCATTTAGCTTTAGCACCAAAAAGGGACATATCTTGGCACAGACCTTTGCAAGATGTGTCCCTTCACATATTATACACAACGGCATATCAAAATGCAAACACTTGTTCGATATTTTTTTCAAATTCAGTGCAGATGCTTCTTTATCAAGCCTGCCAATACTTTGATCCCCTCCGTGATCTTTTCCTCCGGCATATTTGAAAAGTTCAATCTCATGGTATTTTTACCCCCGCCGTTCGGGAAGAAAGATTCTCCGGGCACAAAGGCCACATTGCTGTCAAGGCTCTCTGCGAGAAGCTCCCTCGTATTTATATCGCCCTTGAGTTCGACCCATGTGAACAGTCCGCCTTCAGGATGAGTAAAACGGGTGCCTTCCGGGAATTCGGAAAGTATCGCCTCATGCATGGCGTCACGCCTGCCTTTATATACCTGCCTTATCCTGTCGATATCCTCGTCGAGGTCGAACAAATCCATGTATGCGGAAATATTGCGCTGAGTGATATTGGATGAATGAAGGTCGGCGCCCTGCTTTACAAGTACATATTTCTCCAGTATTTTTTCGTCGGCGGCCACCCAGCCGATTCTCATACCCGGACAGAAAACCTTTGAAAAGGTACCCAGATATATGACGAAACCTTCCGTATCGAGAGATTTGAGGGAAGGCATAGTTATTCCGTCAAAGCGGAGCTCACTGTATGGAGCGTCCTCCAGCACGGGTATATTGCGCCCCTTAAGCAGTTCCATGAACCTTTCTCTGCGTACGGCAGACCATGTCCGTCCGCTTGGGTTCTGGAAATCCGGTATTGTGTAGATCAGCTTTATGTTTCTTTCCGTGTCAAGGATACGTTCAAGCTGTTCAGGCAGCATACCGTCGTCGTCGGTAGGCACCTCCAGCATTTTTGGGCTGTATGCGTTGAAAGCATTTATCGCGCCAAGGTATGTCGGACTTTCACAGAGTATCGTATCACCCTCGTTTATGAATATTTTTCCCGTAAAGTCAAGGCCCTGCTGGGAGCCGCAGGTCACAAGGATGTTGTTTTCAGAAAGGCCCGTACCGAACCTGCGGTTCATTCTTTCGGCGATCTTGCGGCGCAGCGGCGTATAGCCCTCCGTAGCCGCATACTGCAGAGCGTCCGCACCGGATGCTTCGAGCACCCTGACCGTTACCTCCTTGAGCCTTTCTACGGGAAAAAGCTCCGGAGCCGGCAGGCCTCCCGCAAATGAGATCATTCCGGGTCTGTCCGTCAATTTAAGCAATTCTCTAATATCGGAAGCTTTCACGTTGTCCATTCGTCTGGCCAATTCAAACATATTAACACCTCGCCTCATATTTATCCGGTTTATAGATATATTTATCCTATCCGGTTTATGGATAAGATTTATCTAGATTATAGGCCCGAGCTCATTAATGACGCTCCTGCCGTATTTTTTTTGTTCCCCGCTTATATCCCGATATGCCGCGGCAAGCCTTTTTACGCCTTCCCTGATCTGCGCGGGAGCAGGGTATGTAAAATTGAGTCTTATGTAATTGCCCGAAGGACTGCCGGGAAAAAATACGTTTCCCGGAACGAATGAAACGCCTTTTTCCATTGAATTTGCAAGAAGCCTGGTCTGCAGCATTCTTTCGGGAAGCCTGCACCACAGGTACAGACCGCCTTCAGGCCTGTTCCACCTCAACCCTTCAAGGTCCGCGCTTACCAGTTCCGAAATCATAAGATCCCTGCGGCTTCTGTTTTCACAGTTTGCCTTTTCGATATGCTCCTTCAGCAGCCCCTCTCGCAGGAAGCGATCGATTATTAGCTGCGGAAGGCTGCTCGTATGCAGATCGGCCACCTGCTTGAGCATGGTAAGGCGGTACAATACCTGCGGCGGCGCCGTTATCCAGCCTACCCTGAATCCGGGAAACAGCAGCTTCGAAAAAGTGCTGAGATACAGCACATTACCGTAACCGTCCAATGCTTTCAGGGCAGGCAGGGCATTACCTTCATACCGCAGCATGCCGTAGGGGTCATCCTCCAGGATTATAAGCTGGTTCCTTAAAGCCGCCGACAGCAGCTGCTTTCGCCTTTCCAGGCTCATTACCGCACCCGATGGATTCTGAAAATCCGGTATTGTATATATCAGTTTCGGCTTGAACCTTTTGATGAGCATATCCAGCAGATCGGTGCGCATCCCGTCCTTATCGGTCGGGATTCCGATAACCCGCGCTCCAGCAGCTTTAAATATATGTACGGCGCTGAAAAAGGTCGGTTCTTCCGCCAGCACAACGTCGCCGGCGTCGATAAATGCTCTTGCCACAAGGTCGAGACCCTGCTGTGAACCTGTCAGTATCATTGTATCCGCTGCGTTTGCCTGTATCCCGCGGCCCCGCATAAGCTCACAGACACTTTCCCTCAAAGACGGGTATCCTTCAGTTGGTGTATGCTGGACCGCAACAATGCCATGACTCTTCAGCACCTCCGACTGTATGCGCCCCAGTGCTTCAAGCGAGTCCGGCCCCGGAACGGTCACACCGGCCGCGAACAATATCGTATCCCTCCGGGCTGCCCCGAGAAGATCCCGCACCGTAGTATCCTGAATACGCATGGAACTTTCGCTGAAAAGCTGCTCCCACGGCATCGGCGGCATAGCGGCGCTGCTTCTGTCAGCGCTCTCCAAAACCGAATTTTCCGGGATCCGGCTCTGTGTTACAGTCGTTCCCTGGCCGATATGCGAATCGACAAACCCGCCGGCTTTCAGTTCCCTGTACGCGTTAAGCACCGTAGTCCTGTTCACCTGGAGTTCTTCCGCCAGCTTTCTCTCCGGAGGCAGCCTGCTACCTGCGGGCAGAGAACCCGACAGGATGAGCTCCCTGATACTCAGGCTTATTTGCAGATACATCGGCGTTTTGCTTTCTCTGTCGATACTGATTTGCATAACAATCGGGCCTCTTTTCGATAATATGGTACCATCCAATTATAATTATACTGTATGAACAAGAGGAATAAACAACCAATTTGACAATATTGATACCATCCAATATGAAACTCCTATTTTTTTTGGCAAAAAAAATGCCACCGTAAAGGCAGTCCGTCGCAAAACAGTATTAAGTTAGATATGGAAGAATGGCACAGCGTATAAACTTTGTCATTCTCTCGTCTACATTTTTGATACTTTCGGAAGGGTTATGATTGTCTGGTAAAAAAATATGTTGTATAATATTACCAATGATGATGATTTGCAATATTTCCATCTCAATGTAAGCAGAATAGCAAGGGTAAATCCTGATATCTAAGCTGTAATTCATGAGGATAGGGGTAGAAAAATGCAAAACAAAAGTATTTGGAGCCCAATGGAGTTTGACCCAAAATGGGACGATGTAAAAACGGATAAATTTGATAATATCTACCCATCCTGGGAAAAAAGACGTAAAGAACTGGATAAGCATCCAGAGCAATATAAGCGTTTTATTGATCAGTTAAAAAGAAAACAAGCTATTGATACCGGTATTATCGAAAGAATGTACGACCTGAAAAAAGGTGTAACAGAAACTTTCATAAAAGAAGGGTTTGTAGATTCATACCTCCAGCATGGAGATACGGATATTGCCCCAAGTTTGCTTATGGATTACCTTCGGGATAATTTTGATGCTATTGATTTTATATTCGATTTTGTAAAAAATGACCGGCAATTGAGTGTTAGTTACATTAAAGAACTTCATAGTTTGATTACTCAGCATCAGGATTCAACAGATGCAATTGACCAGTTTGGCAATCGTATCAAAGTGACTTTGCTTAAAGGACAATTTAAACAGTACCCCAATAATCCCATGAGAGATGGCGTAATTTATAACTATTGTCCACCTGAACAGGTTGACGCTGAAATGGATAATTTAGTTGATATATTTAATAAAAAGCTTAAGAATTCGCATGTTTTAATTAAAGCAGCTTTCCTTCATCATGCTTTTGTTCAAATACATCCGTTTCAGGACGGGAATGGACGTATTGCTCGCTTATTAGCAAGCTTTGTCCTTATAAAGGAAGGTCTCTTTCCACTTTCAATTGATCGTGATGATAGAACAAAATATATTGGCGCCTTGGAAAGCGCTGATATTCATGTTTATCAACCCATAATCGACGTCTTTGCCAATAATCAAATTGCTTCAATAGAGCGATCGCTCAATTGGAAAACCGTTGAAGACACAACAGGGTATGATAATATGCTGGATATGCTGAGTAAAAAGCTATCTGATTATCGAGCTGAAGCGGCAGAACAGCAAAATAGGCGTATACTCAGCAATATGCTAAAGATTTTTGAAATAATAAAACTTCAAATTAGGCATTTCCAGGATAATTTAACTCAAAAACTGAACGCAAAAATTGATATCAATTTTTGTGCTCCAAACGAGCCCCAGTCTTACTACTACGCAAGACAAATCATTGATTACGCTAACAAATTTGATTATTATGTGAATTTGTCCTTGAATAAATGTTGGGGACGAATGTTTATTGAAATTGACGATACGAAAAAATACCGTCTGATATTATCTCTTCACCATTATGGCTATGACAGCAGCACTTTTGCCATCGGTGCATTTCTCTCTAAAGCAATCTTAGAGGGAGCAGAAAACCAAGCGGAAGGAGAAGTTCATAGGGAGTATATGGATATCCCGCTAGGCATCCCTCCCCTTACAATGTCTTCCGAAAAGGAAGTTACAGAATTAGCCCCATCTATTCGTCAGGAGATAGAAGCATCTGTTATGGCCGTCCTTGCTTTTATTGCAAATGAGCTTTAACAGAAGCAGTACGCTTGCAACGAGGCATCATATACTTCCATGAAGTATATGGCCCACAAAACACTTTCCGCTTCACGGCGAAGTGTCTCGTGGGTTCTTTGAGTGAACCTACTTCTTTTCCATCCTCTTCCGAAGCTCCGTCAGTTTGTCCCTGAGCGACGCCGCACGTTCGAATTCCAGCGCCCTCGCAGCTTCCTTCATTTCCTTCTCGAGCCTGTTCTCAATAGTCTGCAGATCGGCCTCATCCATCTCGTCAGCATGCTCGAATGAATAGCCCGCGCCTGTTTCCGCCACCTTGATCGTTTCAAGAGTATCTCTGACTCCCTTTTGGATGGTAGTTGGAGTAATGCCGTTCTCAATGTTATATTCCGTCTGAATACCGCGCCTTCGGTTGGTCTCGCTTATCGCCCTTTGCATGGAATCCGTCATCGTATCCGCGTACATGATGACGGTGCCCTCCACATTCCTGGCCGCTCTTCCGATTGTCTGTATGAGTGAAGTCTCTGAACGCAGGAAGCCTTCCTTGTCGGCGTCGAGAATCGCCACAAGCGTAACCTCCGGGAGATCCAGTCCTTCACGCAGCAGGTTTATACCTACCAGTATGTCGAAGACGCCGAGCCTCAGGTTGCGAATCAGTTCAGTCCTTTCGAGCGTCTCTACGTCGGAATGCAGATACTCCACCTTGAAGTCGAGATCCTTGAGATAAGCCGTAAGATCCTCGGCCATTTTCTTTGTCAGCGTAGTTACGAGCACCCTCTGCTGCTTTTCAACGCGCTTCGAAATCTCTCCAATCAGATCGTCTATCTGTCCTTTTACAGGCCGTACGATAACTTCAGGATCTATAAGTCCGGTCGGGCGGATTATCTGCTCGACCGTCTGCTGGGAATGGCGTTTTTCGTAAATCCCGGGCGTTGCGCTGACGTATACCGCCTGTTTGACCTTCTTTTCGAATTCCTCGAATCTCAGAGGCCTGTTATCAAACGCCGAAGGCAGCCTGAAGCCATACTCAACCAATGATTCCTTCCTTGCCCTGTCGCCGTTGTACATGCCTCCTATCTGCGGTATCGAAACATGTGACTCGTCTATGATGACCAGCAGGTCTTCAGGGAAATAATCGATCAGCGTGAAAGGCGCGCTGCCCGGCTCTCTTCCGCTGATATGCCTGGAATAGTTCTCGATGCCCTGGCAGAAACCGATCTCCTGGAGCATCTCGAGGTCGTATCTGGTCCTTTGCTCGAGCCTCTGCGCCTCAAGCAGCTTTCCCTGCTCCTTCAGTTCCTTCAGCCTTTCTTCGAGCTCCTGCTCTATAGTTACCAACGACCGCAGCATCTTCGGCCGGGTCGTAGCGTAGTGGTTAGCCGGGAATATTGCCGCGTGTGACCTGACTCCGAGTATCTCTCCAGTGAGGTAATTGACCTCGGAGATCCTTTCGATCTCATCCCCGAAAAACTCGACCCTGAGTACACGCTCGGACGAATCGGGCGGGAATACCTCCAGTACATCGCCCCTCACTCTGAACTTTCCGCGCTTGAAGTCTATCTCGTTTCTTTCGTATTGTATATCCACAAGCTTGCGTATGACCTCGTCACGATCCTTTTGCATTCCGGGCCGGAGCGAGAGCATCAATTCCGTATAATCCTCCGGGTCGCCCAGGCCGTAGATACATGATACGCTGGCGACGATTATCACGTCGCGCCGTTCGAAAAGCGCCGCGGTCGCGGAGTGTCTCAGCTTATCTATTTCGTCGTTTATAGAAGAATCCTTTTCAATGTAGGTGTCCGTAGACGCTATATATGCTTCCGGCTGATAATAGTCGTAGTAGCTGACAAAATACTCGACGGCATTGTTCGGGAAGAATTCCTTGAACTCGGCGCATAACTGAGCCGCAAGCGTTTTATTGTGCGCTATAATGAGAGTCGGTCTCTGTACCCGCTCGATAACGTTCGCCATGGTGAAGGTTTTTCCCGATCCTGTCACGCCAAGCAACGTCTGATGCCTGTAACCCCTGTTCAGGCCTTTGACCAGGTTTTCCACCGCTTCGGGCTGATCTCCGCACATTTTGTAATCTGAAATTATTTTAAAATCCGGCATATTACCTCCACTGCCCCTGTTCCTGCCAGGTCAGACTTACACTGCAACTGATGTCTGTGGGGAGCTGTTCCCTGACTTTTATTCCGCTTCATATTATAACATACTCCCCCGAAAAATCAAACAGATGTTCGCACTTTATATCGGGAATGCAGCAAAACTCATATACACAAAACCAATTTTTCATTGACAGGACCTTTTATATGATGTGATAATAATATGATATAAAGAGATCTGGGGGATTGAGGTATGAAAGTTGCAAAATTTGGCGGAACGTCACTGGCATCCGCCGATCAGATAAAGAAAGTATGCAACATTATCACATCGGACCCGGAGCGCAGGCTGATCGTAGTATCCGCTCCAGGCAAGCGTTTCAAAGAAGACATAAAAGTTACCGACATGCTCATAGCTTGTGCCAAAGCCGGTTTGGAAAATGGCGATGCGGAAAAAGAATTGCAAGCCGTAACAGAAAGATTTGCAAATATAGCTTCTGAGCTTGGGGTAAACGGAGGCATCGTTGAAACAATCTCGGCAGACCTCAGAAAGCGCGCAGAGAGCGATAAAACCGATAAAGGAAGGTATATGGACAGTCTGAAGGCAGCTGGTGAAGACAATTGCGCGAAGCTCGTCGCGGAATACCTCAAAAGCGCAGGTTTTGATGCGCGTTATGTAAATCCGAAGGATGCCGGACTGCTGCTCAGCGATGAATTCGGAAATGCGCAGGTCCTGCCCCAGTCGTACGAAAATCTGAGAGCTCTATCCGACTACTCCGGAATAACCATATTCCCCGGATTTTTCGGCTATTCGCTTTCCGGAGAGGTCGTGACGCTTCCCCGCGGCGGTTCAGACATAACGGGCTCAATCGTTGCGGCGGCTGTGAATGCCGATCTATATGAAAACTTTACCGATGTCGATTGCGTGTACTCCGTAAATCCGAATCTGATAAAATCTCCCGTTCCGATACATGAAGTAACATACAGGGAGATGCGTGAGCTTTCCTATGCCGGCTTCGGAGTATTTCACGAGGAGGCGCTCGTTCCGGTCTTTTATAAAGGCGTGCCCGTCTGTATCAAGAATACGAACAATCCTTCCGCTCCCGGGACAACAATAGTAAAAGAGCGCCGCACAAACGGCTTCCCTGTAGTCGGAATCGCAAGCGACACAGGCTTTTGCTTCATATATATAAGCAAATACCTTATGAACCGGGAGGTCGGCTTCGGTCGAAAGATCCTCCAGATACTCGAGGAAGAACATATCTCCTTCGAACATATCCCCTCCGGAATAGATAATATGTCGATAATCCTGAAACAGGATATGATGGACGAATATAAGGAAAAGAAGATCACCGGGCGTATCAGGAGCGAACTGGCAGCCGATGATATCTCTGTCGTCAAGAATATAGCACTGGTCATGATTGTCGGGGAAGGCATGCGAAATACCCTTGGAATAACCTCGAGAGCCTCCGCGGCGCTTGCCGGTGCAGGCATCAACCTTGAAATGATCAACCAGGGGCCTTCAGAGGTAAGCATGATGTTCGGAGTAAAGGCGGATGTTTGCAATAAGGCTGTCTGCGCACTTTATGACGAATTTTTCATAAAGCAGATGAAAGACGCATAACTGAAACACAGGGAAACGCAGCGAACCGTCCCTGCGTTTCGTCCCTCTGTTTAATCCCTTTTTTTAGGCAACCGCTTTATCTTGTCGATTATCCTGTCCTTGAGAAATAGTCCCGTCAGGAACAATACCAGCGCGGCTACCGAAAGAATTATCACCGTCACATAGTTGCCTTTTTCAGTGCTGCTGCCTATGACAGAGGATGCAAAAAGCGCAGGCAGCCGGGCTATTGTGATGATTATGAAGAAATGCAGCGGTTTTACCGGCGTGATGCCCGCAATGTAGGTAAGCATATCCTTTGGGATGCCAGGTATCAGGAACAGCAGGAACATAGCCGCTTCCGACTTGTCATCATTTATCATGAAATTGAATTTTTTCAAATGCTCTGGCGATACTAGCATTTTCACCAGAGGATAACCAAGCAGCCTTGCTATGAAGAAAACCAGAACGGATCCGATAAGGATGCCCGTTATCGAATATAACGTTCCGAACCAGGTCCCGTAAATATACCCTCCGGCGATCTGGATCACTTCCCCGGGTATCGCCGCTACCAGGACCTGCAGTATCTGTATGCCTATAAACACCAGGACGCCCTTCCAGCCGTAAGAACCCAGCCTGTCGCTCAGGCTTCCGGGATCTCTCATCAATTTCGTCAGCTGCGGTCCGAATTTTATTGTGAAGTACGCCATAGCTCCAAGGAACAGAGCTATCAGAACGATGTACAGCGCTATCCTGCTTTTGCTTTTTCCGTCTTTTACAACAATATTGCTTCCGGTCTCCTTTCCTGCTTCATTACTCAATCCGGTTACCTCGTTTCAAATATATTCGCACGTAATGTGTAGACTTGATTTATATTATTATTTACGAAGCAGTTCGGATTTTGTCTAAAAACCGTCTATCCCTCGAACTTCATTGTCACCTGCTTGTCCTCGCCGTCTTCAGCCCTGAAATAGCAGCCTACTGCGGGTATAGACCTCGTACGGTAATAATCGGGATCCTTGATGCCCGATTCCTCAAGAGTTTTAACAGCGCACAGCCGGCTCCCCTTTTTCTCCTTCAGCACCTGCACTCCCTGCGAATCGCGCGTGGATTTGGGGTTTATGCAGGAGGTATCGAATATCAGCACCTTGTTTATGCTGCTGTAGGCGACAAGTTCCGTATCCGCCGGAAGATAACGCATGTCGACCAGAGGTGAAAGGTTGGAATATGCATTTGCGAGCTTTTTCCTGTTTGTTTTTGTTGCATAGCTTCCCAGCTCGATTTTGGCGAACTTACCGCTTTCGAATGAAAATAACAGCCAGCCGGTATAATTATCTGTCGCGGCCATATAAATTATTCTCTCGCCGTTTTCGAGCTGCAGCAGGTTTGTAAGATATTCTCCGAGCGCGCTTGCCTTGCAGTCCGGGATATCATACATCCTTAACTTGTAGACCGTCTGGCGGTCCGAGAACAGAAGCAGTTCCGCCTTGTTGTGCGTCTCTATTTCCTGTACTATCCTGTCATCATCCTTGAGCTTGTGCTCAGGGTTCGCGCGCAGTGAGACGAGGGCGATCTTCTTGAGATAGTTCTGCTCTGTAAGGAACAGCTTCAGGTTATAATCGTCGATAAGATGTTCTTCCGTAATTTCCTCGACATGTGTTTCCGGTATGATCTCCGTCTTCCTCGGCTGGCCGTACTTCTTTGATACCTCGCCGAGCTGCCTGGCGATGAGCTTCCTTATTTTCCTTTCATCGCCGAGCAGTTCCTTCAGGTCGGCTATTTCCTTCTGCAGCGTATCGACTTCCCCGACCTTGTCCAGAATGTACTCGCGGTTGAGGTTGCGCAGCTTGATCTCTGCAATGAATTCCGCCTGCAGCTGGTCGATCCCGAAACCGTCCATCAGGTTAGGCACTACCTGGGCGTCGTGCTCGGTGTTCCGTATGATCGCAATAGCTTTATCGATATCGAGCAGTATCTTTCGAAGGCCAAGCAATAGATGGAGCTTATCCTCCTTCTTTCCGATATCGAACGCGGTCTGCCTTTTGATACAATTGACCCTGAATATAAGCCATTCGCGCAGGATTTCCCGGATGCCCATGACCCTGGGGCTTCCATTTATCAGTATATTGAAATTACAGTTGAACGTATCCTGCAGCGCAGTCAGTTTAAACAGCTTGTTCATGATCTCGTCGGGATCCACGTTCTTACGTATGTCAAGCGTGATCTTCAATCCATCGATGTCGGTCTCGTCGCGAACATCCGTTATGTCCCTGAGCCTGCCATTCTTCACAAGCTCTATGACTGAGTCGATTATTGCCTCGGAAGCAGTCGTATAGGGTATCTCATATATCTCTATGCAGCTGTTCTGCTTGTCATATTTGTATTTTGCCCTGACCTTGAAGCCGCCTCTTCCTGTTTCATAAATGCCCCTTAATTCGCTTTCATTTAAGATCAGGCAGCCGCCGGTAGAAAAATCGGGCGCCTTTATGTACTGCATAAGGTCGGCATTCTCATCGCCTATATAAGCTATGGCTGCATCGCAGACTTCCTTAAGGTTGAAGCTGCAAACATTTGAGGCCATGCCTACCGCAATACCCTGGTTCGCATTGACCAGAACACTTGGGAAAGTGGCGGGAAACAGTGTAGGTTCCTTCATCGTTCCATCGTAATTGTCGACAAAGTCCACTGTGTTTTTATCAAGATCGCGGAACAGCTCTTCGCATATCTTTTCAAGCTTTACCTCGGTATACCTGGAGGCTGCGTACTGCATGTCCCTCGAATACTGTCTGCCGAAGTTACCCTTGGAGTCTATCATTGGGTGAAGCAGCGCGCCGTTTCCCCTCGTCAGTCTGACCAATGTCTCATAGATGGCCTGATCGCCATGCGGATTCAGCTTCATTGTCTGTCCGACCACGTTGGCCGACTTCGTCTTAGGTCCGGTCAGCAGCCCCATTTTGTACATGGTATAAAGCAGCTTCCTGTGGGACGGCTTGAAACCGTCTATCTCCGGGATGGCCCGTGAAACGATGACGCTCATCGCATAAGGCATGAAATTTTGTTCAATCGTATCGGGTATTTTTTGCAATACCATATTTTTATCCGACATATCTGCACCTTTCCATCATATGTATCTTGCCGTATTGAAGGCGTCAGATGCGAGGAGTTCAAGGAAAGCAAGCAGCGAGCACCGCAGTTTAATATTATAAATGAGGAGCGCAACGGCACAGCTTGACTATATATTTCGTCTTCGACGAAATGTTACATTAATGAAACATTTCTGCGAAGCAGAAATATATTGAAATCCGACGCATAAGGCGTCTTCAACTGACGTCTATCATGTCCATATACTTGGTCCCGTTCTCTTCGATAAAACTCTTTCTGCCCTGAAGGTTTTCTCCGAGCAGTAGGTCGAACATCAGCTCTGTTTTTTGCAAGTCGTCAGGCACGATCTTGATGAGCCTTCTTGTTTCAGGGTTCATAGTCGTCTGCCACATCATTTCGGGTTCGTTTTCGCCCAGACCCTTTGACCGCTGTATTGCATATTTGACGCCATCCAGTTTCGACAATATCTGGACCTTTTCTTTTTCGGTGTAGGCAAACCAGGTCTTCCCCTTGCTGGTGATCTCAAACAGCGGAGATTCCGCTATGAACACCTTTCCTTCGTCTATAAGGGTCGGGACCAGGCGGTACAGCATCGCAAGGATCAGCGTCCGTATCTGGAAGCCATCCACGTCGGCGTCAGTACATATTATTATCTTGTGCCACCTGAGGTTGTCCAATTCAAAGGTATTCAGGTCCTTGTTGTGGCGTGACTTGATTTCTACGCCGCAACCCAGAACCTTCAACAGGTCTACTATTATCTCGCTCTTGAATATACTGTCGTATCCCGCCTTCAGACAGTTCAGTATCTTTCCCCTTACAGGCATGATAGCCTGGAATTCCGCATCCCTTCCCATTTTACAGGAACCCAGGGCGGAATCGCCTTCCACTATATAAAGCTCTCGCCTGTTTGTATCCTTTGTCCTGCAGTCGACGAACTTTTTGACGCGGTTTGACATGTCGATCGTACCGCCAAGCTTCTTCTTTATGTTGATGCGCGTCTTCTCCGCCGTTTCGCGGCTGCGCTTGTTTACCAGTATCTGGTCCACGATACGGTCGCTTTCGATTTTATTCTCTATGAGATATATCTCAAGCTGCTGGCGGATGAAATCAGTCATCGCCTCCTGGATGAATTTGTTCGTTATGGACTTCTTAGTCTGGTTTTCATAACTCGTGACCGTTGAAAATGAGTTTGTCACCAGGATAAGGCTGTCCTGTACATCGTTGAAGGTTATCTTTGCTTCATCCTTGTTGTATTTGCCCTTGTTCCTGATAAACTTGTCCAGCTCATTGACGAATGCCGCTCTGACTGCGCGGTCAGGCGAGCCGCCGTGTTCGAGGAAGCTGGAATTGTGATAGTACTCGAGTAGGTTCACCTCATTGTTGAAGCAGAATGCAACCTGCATCTTGACCTTGTATTCGGGCTTATCCTCGCGGTCCCTGCCCTTTGCAGAGGATTCATAGAATTGTATGCCTGTAAAGCTCTTGTCCCCGCCTATTTCGGAGATATAATCGATTATCCCGTGTTCATAGCAGAACTCCTGGACGCTGCCGGAAGCTTCGTCGGTAAGTATGAATTTCAGGCCCGCGTTGACGACAGCCTGCTTCTTAAGCGTTGTTACGTAATACTCAAGTGGTATGTCGGTATCGGTAAATACTTCAAGATCGGGTTTCCAATGCTGTATCGAACCCGTGCTTTCGTACTTGCACTTTTCCCTGATCAGGCCGCCTGCGTTCTCCCCCTTTTCAAAGCGAAGATCGTAGCGGAAGCCGTCCCTGAAAACGGTGACATCCATAAATTCGGAGCTGTACTGCGTAGCGCAGCTGCCGAGGCCATTCAGCCCAAGGCTGAATTCATAATTTTCCCCGGAATTCGTTTTATATTTGCCCCCTGCATAAAGTTCGCAAAAGACGAGCTCCCAGTTGTACCTGTCTTCCTTCTGGTTGAAGTCGACCGGTATACCCCTGCCGTAGTCCCTGACAGTGATCGAACGGTCGGAATGGCGGGTGACTTCTATTCTGTCGCCGTAGCCTTCCCTTGCCTCGTCTATGGAATTGGAAAGTATTTCGAAAAAGGAATGCTCACAGCCTTCTATGCCGTCCGAGCCAAATATGACGCCGGGCCTCAAGCGGACCCTGTCGGCCCCCTTCAGTGAAGAAATGCTTTCATTGCCGTATTCCTCAGATTTTTTTCCCTTTGTCATTCGTATCCATCCTCCGGAAAATTTCTATCTGTAATTATTATTTATGAAAGAATTTTCAAAGTCAAGTAGGTAAAGCAGCGGAAATGAACTAATTTACAGGTGTGATTTATATTGCCAGCATGAATGGATTAGTTTTTTCAAAAGATAATCAGCGAGGTGATAATAATGAAAAAAATGAAAATAAGAGCAATTTTGATCCTGATATTCGTACTGCTTTTTGCAACGACAGCATTGGCGCAATCTACTTATACCGTTAAATCAGGCGACACCATGTGGAAGATAGCAAGCAGGTATCAGGTCGGGATAAGCGAGATCATTTCCGCAAACCCGCAGATCAAGAACCCTGCTCTGATCTACCCCGGCCAGAAAATAACGATACCGACGGTAACTACCACCGCCCAGGAAAACGAAGTGATACGGCTGGTCAACGTGGAAAGGGCAAGGGCCGGGCTGCAAACGCTTTCGTCCAATTGGCAGCTTTGCAGAGTCGCACGCTATAAATCCGCCGATATGGCTAACAGGGGCTACTTCAGCCATACCTCGCCGACATATGGCACGCCGTTCCAGATGATGGAAAACTTCGGTCTGCGATTTACGGCTGCCGGTGAAAACATAGCTTATGGCCAGAGTACTCCGGCTCAGGTCATGAGAGACTGGATGAATTCCCCCGGTCACAGGAACAATATACTGAGCGGCTCGTTTTCACAGATAGGTGTCGGACTCGCAAAGAGCAGCTCCGGCGTGTACTATTGGACACAGCAGTTCATACGTCCGATGTAAGCCTGATCGGCGTACCATAGCCTAAAACAGCCGACAGGTAATTAAACAGGGGACAGAGCTTAGTCCGGTCAATTAATCTGACTAAGCTCTGTCCCCCTTTCATTTTCTTACTTATATTTCCTATGCCTGCTTTGTCTTTTTCTTTTTTGAAATCCGCCGGAAAAAGGCTGTAACCAACAGTATGCCGAATGCGATCGCGCCGGCCCCGCCGAGCGTATTTACCATCTTGACCGCCGCACTTGCCATATCGTTCTCAGTAATGGCCTGAATCATTTCATATGCGGTTATCCCCGGCACCAGAGGCAGTATGCCCGGTATCGAAAAGACCGTAGAGGGGGACTTCAGGCAGCGCGCCGCAATTTCGCTGTAGAAGCCTACAGCCATAGCCCCGACAAAGGACGAAAATATGGAACTGCCTGAAATGCTGTATAAAAGGAGATAAACAAGCCAGCCTGCCGCCCCGGACAGTCCCGCGAAAATCAGTTTCCGTCCTTTTACGTTGAAGGTCAGGCCGGATCCAAGGCTGCCCAGAAATGCCATCAAAACAGTATGCATCCGATCACCACCCTCCTTTACCCACAGACAAAGCAATACCGACCCCCACAGCCAGTACGGTAACGAGAAGCAGCGCTTCGCCAAGCCTGGTAAGGCTGGCTACAAGATCGCCATAAAGGGCATCCTTGATACCGTTGGTTATGGAAACGCCCGGAAGGTATATCATTATCGAACCGATAATTATCTTGTATATGTTAAGCACCGGGAAAAGCCGGACGGCAGCCAGGCTTATGAAGCCCGCCAGCATTCCAGCGATAAAAAGTTCAAGGAACTGATAAAGATTTTTTCTCGCCATCATTTCATTTGCCAGATAGGCAACCGCGCCTATCATAGCAGCTGCAGCGCCGTCGAGCCAGGTCCCCTGGAACAGCACCGTGAAAGCAAAAGCGCTGACCGACGCGGCCACAAGCCTTGCCGGAAATGCATGCTGCCTAACGGTCTCAATATCGTTCAGGCTTCTTAAAACAGATTCATAATCGGGCCGACTGGCCTGCAGGCTTCTTGAAAGATTATTCACACTATCTATCCTGCTCAGGTCGACTTTTCTGTCATGTATCCTTTTAAAGGCAGTGTGCATACCGCCCTCACTGTCCCGGATCGATATAAAGATGCCTGTAGGCAGGACAAAACTCTCGCAATAAGTGTCATAGCTTTTGCATATCCTTACTATGGTTTCCTCTACCCTGTAGATCTCAGCTCCGCTGGTCAGCATTATTTCGCCGGCTTTCAGCGCAATACTCATAAGCTCGTTGGATTGCATCCGATTTCCCCGTCATGTTTTTCTCTTAGTATTGTATTCCCAGCAATATTATATCATGTCTGAGCAGCTTTGACGCCTCCATTATACCTGATCGGCGTTCATATATTTTTGCCAATTATTATAGACATAAATCAGTATCATAAGTTCCGTTTTCATTATCATATCTTATTAATAAAAATTATGGTATATTAAGTTTGTCCAGGAGTATAAAACCAGAGGTGAAGTATGTTTAACAGTGAGTTCATTGTCAGCCTTAAGAAATTCGGTATTTTCTTCGTGATCTATACGGCTTTGTTTGCGCTGCTGTACTTCACCAGTACCTATACCTTCCCCTTTCTAGTAGCATTCGCAATCGCATTCCTGATACAGCCGGTAGCCAAGTTCTTCCGTACCAGGCTGAAATTCAGGAGGAACACTCCCGCTCTGCTTGCATCCTTCATCGTATATCTTCTTATATTTTTGATCCTTGGGCTCCTCTTTTACTCGATCGTATCCGAAGCGATGATGCTGCTTCGCAATCTGAAAACTGCAAATCTCGAAAGTATAATAAACCCTATTAACAGTATAATCGGTGAAATAAGCGCATATTTTCAAAACATAGATCCGACTTTTATAGAGAAAAACAGCAGCCAGCTTACCAACATCCTAAAAAGCGGGCTTAATATCGCAGGCAGTACCCTTAGCGCTTTCCTGTCGATCGCGCTCTCCATCCCCTTGTGGATCACGATAATCTTTGTCGTCATACTATCAACCTATTTCTTTACCCGAGATATGTCCAGCATTAAAGCCCGCTTCATATCTGCCTTTTCGGAAAGCGGGAAGGAAAAAGTCACCAAGCTTTGGAGCCAGGGGATCGGGATGCTGTCGAAATATGTGAAAGCTTATTTCCTGATTTATTCCCTGACCTTTGTCCAGACTCTGATCGGTTTTTCGATACTGGGCGTCAGGTATGCGGTCATGCTCAGCATAATCTGCGCGGTCGCCGACATTCTGCCTGTACTGGGCATAGGTCTTATATACCTTCCGCTTGCCATCATATACCTGCTCACGGGCAACTACTTTACAGGCATCGGTATTCTTCTGCTCTTCCTGCTTATCAGTGTCGTAAGGCAAATAGTCGAACCCAAAATAGTTTCGACTTCTCTCGGCATCCACCCTATCGCCACACTTGTGGCCATATTTATAGGATTAAAGGCCGCAGGCCTGATCGGTATGGTATATCTTACATTCCTGATGGTACTTTACAGGGTCATGAAAAATACAAAAATACTCTGAGTCATGCCGGCATTTCAATATGGGAGATGCTCTGATAAGCGATTGTTTCAAATCAACAGAACGGGGAAAACAATATATCGGCAGCGGCACCAGCGCTCAAGACCCCTGCCTAAATATTGCCTGGAATTGATGGGCAAGCTATAGACTGCGATTCACATTATATAAAACGGGGTGATATTTTTTGGACGATTGCTTTGCCGGCTTTCAGGAAAAAAGGATGAAAATTTTCGGCGAAATAGTAAAGATGTATTGGAACGGCCGCCTCAATACGGCTGGCGATCTTAACGGGCTTGCCGACGATATCAGGAATAAATATAACTTTAGCGATCGGGATATGCCTTTTATCAAGGACCATATCCGAATTGCACTGGGACAGGATCCGAAAGGCGGCAGGGAATTCTCCGACGAGCTTGATATCGTAAGAAAATCAGAGGCTGTCGGTGAACCGATCATCGCAAAGATAGACGGAGCCTGCGAATATTGTGAAAACCCCAGCTGCAGCGACCACTGTAAATATGAGGCCCAGATCTATAGAAGGAACGAAGGACCCGTCATCGAGAACAATAAATGCCTGGATTGCGGAGAATGCGTTGTCAGCTGCGACTTCGGCGCACTGGCCGACAAGATCGAGTTCGTCCCGCTGATCAACCTGCTGAAGGACAAAAGCAGGAAGGTTTTTGCCGTTGTTGCGCCGGCTATAGCCGGACAGTTCGGCGAGAACGTAACATTGGGGCAGCTAAGGTCAGCCTTCAGGGTAATGGGCTTCGAAGACATGATCGAGGTCGCAATGTTTGCCGATATCCTTTCAATACGCGAGGCGTTCGAATTCAGCCATCTCGTCAAAACAAAAAAAGATTTCTTCCTGACCAGCTGCTGCTGCCCGGTGTGGTTCAATCTGACCAGGAAAGGCTATCCGGAAATGTACAGGCACATGTCCCCCGCAGTCTCCCCCATGATCGCATCCGGCAGATTCCTCAAGGAGTTGTACAAGGACGCCAGAGTCGTCTTTTTCGCTCCCTGCATAGCGAAAAAGGCAGAGATCAATGAACCTGAACTGCGCGGCGCAATCGATTTCGTCGTTAATTTCAGAGAGCTTGCCGAGGTCTTCAACGCTCTCGGAATACATCCGGAAGAACTTCCGGGCGACGAAAAGGATCAGGCGTCACTGGGCGGTCGGCTTTATGCAAAAACAGGCGGCGTGAGCTTTTCAGTAAAAACCGTTGTTAACAGGCTTGAACCGAGCAGGGTCATCAAGCTCAAGTCGAAGCGCGTCGACGGTGTTAAAAACTGCAAGGAGCTTTTGGACAGACTGAATTCGGGAGAAGAAATAGACGCGAATTTCATAGAAGGCATGGGTTGCCCGGGAGGCTGTGTAGGCGGCCCGAGGACCAACATAGACGCAGACAGGGCAACCAGGATAGTGAATGAAACCGGGGAGGATTCTTTTATCCTGACACCTTTCGACAACCTGAACGTAATGAAAATCCTCAGACAATCAGGCATCCGTTCTATTGAAGAGATTGCTCAAAACGGGCATGTTTCAGAACTGCTGAAGCGTGAATAATGCGGGTTTGCATCCTCAGGTCACGGCCACTTTTCCCGTAGTTCTGTCAATCCTTCTCAACGCTTCAACCCCAAAACCAGTGTCCGGATGTCACCGAAATATGCATATAATTAAGTGTTTTCGGTTAAAATATTTTGCAGCAAAATATATTAATCTTCCATAGGCTACTCCACCTGCCACTGTGGCAAAACTATTGCTGGAACCATGAGTGGATTTGGCAGGGAGTTAAGAACAAACAGAAAGGATGCCAGTTATGAATGAAGATACCGCTAAACTCTTGAAGGAATGCAATGCAGGGTGTAAATCGGCTACAAATAGTATGGAGCAGGTACAACCTTATATTACTGATGAAAAGCTTAAGTCTACTATCGATGAATATAATGACAAGCATATTAAAATTGGTGATGAATGTCATCAAATGCTAAATGAGGTTAATGAGGAAGAGAAAGACCCCAAAGTTATGGCAAAAGCTTATTCATGGGTTAGTACTGAAGTGAAACTGATGATGAATAACAATTCCCATGAAATTGCTAATATAATGATTGATGGCTGTAATATGGGGATTAAATCAGTCAGTGAATATATCAATAAATATAAGGCAGCTTCTGAAGAAAGTGTGAATCTGGCAAAGGATCTCGTTAAGATGGAGCAGGAATTTATGGATGATATGCTTGTTTATATGTAAAAATAAAGTAAGCTTATCTGATTAACACAGCAGGTCTTTCTATGATTTTGCCGTATGAAGCTGGCCAGATGGGGGGATGCGCTTTTTTCTTTCTTCAAGCACCCCCGACGGGCCAGCCGATAAAACGACGTGAAGAATACATGAGTGAGAATAATGAACTAAAAGTAAAAAATGTAAACCATTAATCTATTTTATTGGCTTAAGCTTTTGATTTTGAATTAATAATTCTTTTAAAGCGTAAAAATTCTTATCAGGGTCTAAAAGTAATTCTGCAACCTTTTGAACTAACTTAACATCCTTACTACTCAAATTTCTCACAGCACTTAAAAACTCAGATTTAAGCTCCCAGTGAAGGGATTCTGTTAACTCTGTTTTTGGATTGTACCAAGGCTCACCATACAATATAGATAACAAGTCAATATTAAGGTATGAAATTATGTATGCCATTCCCCAGCTTTCGTCCCAGCCATAGTCAAGTGGATTAATTTTGCCTTCTAATGCATCTAAATACACATTAGCAACATATTTAAATTCAGTCTTTGGAAAATCTACCTTTAAAAAATCAGCATCTAAAAGCATCCACTGTTCTTTTGTGTTATCCCAATATTCACATATCCAATGGTCAATGTTTACACCGTTATTCAGTATATACGGAGCAAATCCTGCCCTTGCTCTTGCAGGTATCCCTTTATATCGTAATACCGATACTAAAAGTAATGTAAAACCTCGACATGTTATTATAACCCTATCTTTATAATCTTTATTGTCAATAATCCCATTTCTACTTTTTTCTGCTAGTTTCTTTAGAATCTCATATACCGTTTTAGGTTCATTGTTCCAAATTTCGCTTTCATTAGGAGTTACACCCGGGTATTGATTTAATTTAGCAGGATGTATCAACTGCTGATTTACCAAGTAACAAATTTCAGTTATGTTATTTGAAAAAACTCCATACATGTATGAATATTCTAACGGGTCTGTGTAATATGTCTGCTGTAGGTAGTGCTCAATTTGTTTTTTATCCATTTTGTTCCTCCAACGTTCAATTTGTGAATCTATAATACTATAAAAAAATGGAAATAAGAAAATCATTAATAACGGAATTTACATTTTGATATACTGTTAATGTGATTTGATTAACAATACTAAGCTAATGTTTAATGTATTAAGAGAAATCTAGTCACTTCGCGATTTTTATGATAAAGTATAATTACAAATTCGAAAAAATAATATTTTTTTCCACGGCATAATAAAATAAGCACATAACAAAAATATCGAAAAGCTCAAGAGAATTACCTCCTGAGCATTATAAAAAGTCAATCTTAATCTCTGCATCCTATTTTAGTCGTACATACGAAATCCTATTAATTATCTGCTTTGTCTGAGCTTGTATTAGAGTTCCCCTTTTGCTGGACTCTCCTACTTGCTCCTTATATAAGTATGATTTGGATAGAGTTCCATTAAGACCAACCTTACCTTGTTGATCTTAGGCAAACCGATACGCATTACTTCTGCTGGGAGGAGCACATCCGTCATTCTCCAGCCTGGTTTACAGTTCAGAACTAACTGGGTAGGGTTATCCGTTCTATATAACAGTCGACGTTTTAAGAACAATTTTCCACTATAGTTGTTTCTTACATTGACCAACTATTTGTTAACAACTATAATTTAAAGTAAAAATTTTGAAGGGAGTTGATAGTTATGGGAATCGATAAAATGGTAGCTTGTAACAATAATAAAAGGAGGGTGACCATAATTTAGCCCTCTTAAAAATGGAGGAAGTTATGTTAAATAAATTAAGCGATTACTTAATAAAGCCAAAGCTCTATGCTCCAAGCACAGGTACGTTCTGGGATGATGAGCATATATCGAAAGGAATGCTTGAAGCACATCTCAATCCTAAATGGGATGCAGCAACCCGGAAACTCGATTTTGTTGATAAATCAGTAAAGTGGATTGCTTCCATAGCTCAACCTGCACAATTTGAACAATTACTTGATTTAGGTTGCGGACCGGGTATTTATGCAGAACGTTTTCGTAAGGCAGGTTATACGGTAACAGGTATTGATTTTTCAAAGCGTTCAATCGAGTATGCAAAAGAACAAACGTTACTTAATAAAAGCAATATCGAGTATTATTACCAAAACTATTTGACAATTGATTACATAGAAAAGTTTGATGTAATCACATTGATTTATTGTGATTATGCACCTTTATCATTTACGGATAGGCTTATTCTATTGAGAAAAGTATATCAAGCATTAAAGCCGAACGGGAAGTTCATTTTTGATGTGTTTACACCTCTTATGAGAAAAGCAGAAAGTCGTTCATGGTATTACAGTGAAGAGAGTGGATTTTGGAACGAAAAGCCCCATATTTGCTTAGATGCCGTTTATCAATATGATGAAGATAATACGGAATTAAGGCAGTCTATTGTGATAACCGAAGATACTGTAAATTGTTATAATATATGGGACCACTTTTTTACCAAGGAAGCATTGATATCAGAAATTCAACCCATAGGTTTCAATTCATTTGAATTTTATGGTGATATTGCCGGAAAGGAATTTTCAGATACAGGAGAAACTATTTGTGGTGTTTTTACAAAGTAGAATCTTCGGATAGTTTAAGCATTCGCTCGTGTTATAGGATTTCCAAATACCAGCGAAGAAAATAATAGTACTACACACAAAAGCGTACCCTTTGGCTCTGTGCTGAAAGGTACGCTTTATCTATGTAATGTCATCTTAATAACCTGTTTAGCATCCTGTCCTAACGACCAGAATGTACTGCTTAAATCCATCGTAAAAAAAATATGCTATGATAGACATGGAGATACCATCACATTTGATATTGAATATTATTAAGAACTTTAAGTCATAATCGAATTTATCCCTGAATAATGGGTATTATATATAAAGAGGCAGAAATATACTAACTGCCTCTTTATACTATCAGAACAATTACACGGTAGTAAATCGTATTACATAAAGGAGGTGATGCCCTATGACAACAAATAACAGAATGCCCAATAGACTTCTACAGGAAAAGTCTCCTTATCTGTTACAGCACGCCTACAATCCAGTTGATTGGTATCCGTGGGGTAGCGAAGCATTTGCGAGAGCTGTAGCTGAAGATAAACCTATCTTTCTATCTATTGGGTATAGCTGAATTTGCTGTTAATTACGCACTTGTCACTGGTGCCATGTAATGGCGCATGAGAGCTTTGAGGATACCGAGGTAGCAAACCTGCTGAATAAAGAGTATGTTACTGTCAAGGTGGACCGTGAGGAACGCCCGGATATAGACAGTATTTACATGTCGGTCTGTCAGGCGCTTACTGGACAGGGCGGCTGGCCGATGACGATCATAATGTCGCCGGATAAAAAGCCGTTCTTCGCCGGTACCTATTTCCCAAAACATAACCGCATGGGTATGCCGGGGCTTATCACCATTCTGGAGAGAACCTCCGAAGCCTGGAAGGACAGCCGCGAGAGTATCATGGATGTATGCGCCGAAATCACGGATTCCTTATCGGAACAGCATGCGGCTTTGGAACAAATCGATTACAACCGTATGATAACAGCTGCATACGAGCAGTATAGGAATTCCTTCGACAGCATGCACGGTGGCTTCGGGAATGCACCGAAATTCCCTTCGCCGCATATATTGAGCTTTCTGCTGAGATACTGGAAGCTGGCCGGCAACCAGGCTGCGCTGAAAATGGCGGAAAAGACACTGGATGCCATGAAGCGCGGCGGGATATTCGACCACATCGGCTACGGTTTCTGCAGATATTCGACAAACAGGACCTGGCTCACACCGCATTTCGAAAAGATGCTTTATGACAATGCACTTTTGGCAATAGCCAATCTTGAAACCTACCAGGCTTCCGGCAACGGCAGTTATGCCAAGACGGCCAGGGAGATCTTCACGTACGTGCTCAGGGACATGACCTCCCCGGAAGGCGGATTCTATTCGGCTGAAGATGCGGACTCCATGGATGACGAAGGGCACATGGAAGAAGGACGGTTCTATACCTGGACTCCCGGAGAAGTGAGGAGCGTACTCGGAGAAGGAAACGATGCCGAAAGGTTCATGGTACTTTTTGACATAACCGGTAGTGGAAACTTTGAGGGGCGCAGCATACCAAACACCATAAAGGGCAGCGTACCCGGAAGCGACCTGGATTTTGTGGAGCGTTGCCGGGAAAAGCTTTTTGAAAGCCGTGAAAAAAGAAAACATCCGTTCAAGGACGACAAAATACTGGCTTCCTGGAACGGTCTAATGATAGCCGCCATGGCAATGGGAGGCAGGATCCTCGGCGATCCGTCCTATACCTCTGCAGCTGAAAAGGCTGCGGAATTCATAATGTCAAAGCTTATCGATGAAAAAGGCCGGCTGCTGGCCGTCTACCGCGACGGAGCATCTCCTCTGAAGGCCTATGCGGACGACTATACATTTATGGTCTGGGGCATGCTCGAGCTATATGAGACGACTTATAGACCGCAGTACCTTCAGAGCGCCGTAAAGCTAAACGGTTCACTGCTCGATCTATTCTGGGATGACGACGCCGGCGGCCTTTTTATGTACGGCAGCGACAGCGAACAGCTCATCGCACGTCCCAAGGAAGGATACGACGGGGCTACGCCCTCGGCAAACTCTGTTGCCGCCAATAATCTGATAAGGCTTGCCAGGCTGACGGGCAAATACGAGTTCGAAGAGAAAGCTCATCAGATAATCAAGGCTTTCTCAGGCAGTATAGACGCTTATCCGGCAGGGTTCAGCCATATGCTGAATGCCCTGATAATGCTTGAAGCAGGAGGCCATGAGGTGATCGTCACAGGGAGGCCCGAGGAAGGGGCGACAGAGCTTATCAATACACTCAGACAAGGTTTCAGGCCGTTTACCGTAACCCTGCATTACGACAAATCTGCTGAGGATCTGGCAAAGCTGGTGCCTTACATTATGGATTATTCAACAGTCGGAGGCAAAGCTGCCGCATACGTTTGCAGAAACTTTACCTGCAACAGGCCCGCGACCGATGCCGCGGACCTGAAAGAATTACTGCAGTGATACTTTTACCGGGCTTAATGCTTTTGCCGGGCTTAATTCTTTTGCCGGGCTCAATTCTTTTGCCGATCTTAATTTTTGTCGACCGTTATATCGCCCGTGCCGGATTTGATCTCTATATCAGCTCCGCCTCCGTTGACGTCCTGCACCAGCGAGTCGCCTACTAAGCCTTCGCCGTTACTGATGAGATTCCCGTCTATACTGCCGACTCCGGTCGATGCATCGATACTGAATTTCGAATCTCCCGGCAGTCTGAGTATCATTTTCCCTACGCCGCTCTTTATCGTAAGGTGTGAAAGCTCTTTTATGTCTCCGTCTATGGATATATCGCCTTTTCCGTTTGTAAAGGTGCATTCATCGGTCAGCGAAACATTTTTCAGGCTGATATCGCCAACTCCGTCCGCAATCTCGGCTTTACCCTTCAAAGCAGCGATCGTTATATCGCCAACGCCGTCTGCGATCTTGAATTCCTTAATATTTTCCGGCACTTTTATATCAAGATCCACCGATACGTTCATAGCCTTGTAATGAGCGGAAAGCCAGTGCCAGAAATCTTCCGTTTCGTCGTCCCTCACCTTTACGTTGACTGTAAGTTCGTCCCCTTTGGTCTCAGTTTTAACCAGGATCTGATCCATTATCTCATCTATATTTGTGCCGAGTCCCCTCACTTCTTTGCTGTAATGTATTTCCACCTTGTCTTTCGAAGCCTTCGACAGCTTTATAGCGCCGACCCCATTGGTTACAATGAGTTTACTCAGATCTTTACCTTCAACCGTGAGATCATCGGAAGCGTTGCCCGTATCCTGTTTTCCCGAGCTTACTTTGTCTGAAACATTAACAGTGTCCTGATTCACGGAGCCTTTGTCGGAAGCATTTCCAGTATCCTGATTCCCGGAGCCTTTGTCGGAAGCATTTCCCGTATCCTGATTCACGGAGCCTTTGTCGGAAGCATTTCCCGTATCCTGATTCACGGAGCTTGCTCCGTCCGAATGAGCTGTAGGTATATCAAGGTCAATACTGCAGCCTGCGAAAGAGATCATGGAAACAGCCAACAAAACAACCAAAATTAACTTTTTCATATATTTACCTCTTTTCGATATTCTAGAGAATTGTACGAAATTGGAAAATAATTGTCTGGCATTCTATCAAATAATGTTTAGTAAATATTTTTATTTGGTATCTTGCAATGCAATATAGCGTGTGATATCATATAGCCAGGGAAAATCAACCACCTTCAGGAAAGGAAGATAATTATGAACATTCAGCTGAAGAAAGGCGTTCTTGAATTGTGCGTACTCAGCATGCTAACAAATAAAGATTGTTATGGCTATGAACTTGTCAACGAGATCTCCAAAAACATAATGATCGCTGAAGGCACCATATATCCCCTGCTTAAACGCCTTAAAGATGAGGGTTACCTCACCACCTATCTGGAAGAATCCCAGGAGGGACCATCGAGAAAATACTACAAATTAACGCCGCTTGGTATCAAAACAAAGGCCGAACTCGTCAAGGAATGGGTCTCCCTGGTCGAAGGGGTCAACAATATCATCGGCAAGGAGATGATAGCATGAACAGGAATGAATTTATATCAACACTCAGAAACGGTTTAGGCAATATCTCTTCCACTTCAGTAGAGGAAATAATGTACGATTACCGTGAACACTTTGATATCGGCCTGGGGCAGGGAAAAACAGAAGATGAGATATCACGGTCGCTTGGCGATCCAAAGCTGATAGCAAGACAATACAGGGCCGAATATATCGTACATCAGGCGGATAAGCACAGTTCGGGCGCAAATGTACTGCGGGCGGTTTTTGCGGGAATAAGTCTGGGATTCTTCAATCTGATTTTTATGATACCGGTTTTGGCAGCCATAGCAGCAATACTGGCATCTTTTTACGCCGTCTCGCTGTCGCTGACAATCGCTGGGCTGCTTAGCTTCCTTGCGGCCACTCTATCGTCGGTGATCCCGTGGATATCGATGCCTCCGATAAGTCCGGCTGTTATAGTATTTGCATCCATCAGTGTCGCATCGCTTGGACTGTTGATCGGATTGGGAACGATACAGCTCACGAAATGGTGTCTCAAACTGACTGCCGGATATATTAAAACAAATATCAATATAGTTTCAAAAAGAGAAGGAGAGAGTGTAAACGATGTTTGACAGTATAAACAGAAAAAAAGCTGTGGTTGTGTTATTGGTAGTAATGGCAGCCTCGGCAATACTTGCCGGAATCATATTCGTCGTACAATTCGGATCGTCAGGCTTCAATATATTCAGCAGCGACTCTTCATACAAAAACAATATAGACGATGAAAAAACCTATGCCTCTGACGGTATCAGGACACTGACGGTAAAGAGCACCAGCGAGAATATTAACATCATCGCTGACGACTCTGCTGAAATAAGAGCGCATTTCTACGGCAGCTATTCTTCGAGCGACGAAACGTTCAAGCCCAAGCTGGTTGTGGAAAAGGACGGAGACAACCTGGTGGTCAGGATAGATAACGAATCAAAAATAAAAATGGTCCTTACCTTCATGAACAATATCAAGCTTGATGTGTATGTACCGAAAGCATACGATAAAAAACTCGATATAACGAGTACCTCCGGTGAAGTTACTTCTGAAGGTTTGAAGCTGGACAGTTTGCAGATAAAGACGACTTCCGGCACGATCTCCATAAAATCGATGGATGCCGCAAATACCGTGTTAAGATCCACTTCCGGCGAGATCAATGCGGAAGGCAGCTTCGGCGAGCTGGATATCGATTCGACTTCGGGAACGATCGTTTCGGAAAATTTAACTGCAACTGCGGCAAAAATCAACAGCACATCCGGAGAGATAAAGCTGAAAGGCTCCATCGACGGTATAACAGCAGGTGCTTCAAGCGGAACAATAGTTATAGCCACTGACCGGCTGACAAAAGACATGGCTGTCTCGACAACTTCAGGCGAAATCGCAATAAAGCTGCCTGCGGACGCAGGGTTCATACTGGGAGCAAAATCCCAGTCAGGCGAGATAAACTGTGCATTCCCTGTCACAGTTACCGGGAATAAAAATGACAACCATCTTAACGGGACGGTCGGAAACGGCAGCTGCAACGTATCACTTTCTTCGATGTCCGGTAGTATAAATATTGCTAAATAAAGACTATCGCAGCAACAGAAAGATACCAAGTCAGATTCGAGCTTAGGAACAACAGCTCTGAAAAGGGATATTCTCCTCTTTACAATCGAGGATATCCCTTTTTCTGCACTTTCGACCCGCGCACCTTTTTTGCGGCGCCGGAATATAATGGTGTATCTATTTGTGAATAAGGTGAGATTGATGTGGTATACCGTTCAGCCCGGTGATTCTATATTTTCGATTGCCCAGAAGTTTGGGATCTCTTCAAGGCAGCTCATAACGGCAAATCAGATAGTGGGAAGCACAATAATCCCAGGACAGTTACTATTTATACCGATACAGGTCTCTAAAGTAATTACTTACACGGTAAAGCCCGGCGACTCGCTGTACAAGATTGCAAGACAATTCGGTACGCTGGTCGAAAGCATCATCGTGCTGAACAGGTTAACAAGTACAAACCTCGATATCGGACAGCGGCTGGTGATACCGCAATATACCGAGGCCGTAGTCAATGTAGGCAGGGCAAATGTGCGAAGCGGCCCAGGCACCAATTACGGAGTAATCACGACACTTTCATCAGGAGCAAAACTGCCGGTTACAGAGACCGCGCGCGACTGGCTCAGAGTTGGGCTGCATAACGGCATCTCCGGATGGATATCGCGAAGTGTGACCAACTTTCGGACCTATGACGGTTCAAAACCGATACAGAATATAGTCGGGTTCTATACGCTGTCGGAGGGGCCGGCCCTTCCGGGCTCCTTCCGCTCCTTTGCCGACAATACAACAAGACTGACCGAGGTTCCATTATTTCTGTACAGATTCGATCGGAACAATCCGACAGCTATCGTAAAATTCGGCGAGTTCTCAGACAGCGATATTGAAACGCTGGTTTCGATAGCACACAGAAACAACATCATGATTTTGCCGGTCATACACAATTTGCTTTATGAATCAGGCGGTGCGGACGTAAGCAGGCAGGTCGTCAAAACAATGGTTGCGACGCCTGAGAGCCGCGCGACAGCTATTTCCAACATCGTCGCCCTTATAGACAGATACGGCTTCGACGGAGTCAATATCGATATAGAAGACGTGTTTTTGGAAGACAGCGGCAGACTTTCCCTGTTTTATGTGGAACTGGGCCGGGCGTTTAAGAGCCGCGGTTATTTCCTGTCAGCCTCAGTACCGTCGCGTATCAGAGATTATCCGCCGTTCAACCCGTTCTCGGATCCTTTCGATTACGCAACTATCGGCGCAGTCGTCGATCAGTTCGTCGTAATGCTGTATAACGAGCACGGGTGGCCTGGCAGCGGTCCGGGGCCGGTTGTTTCGAGCGGCTGGATGACAAAAGTCATATCCTATACGATCACTAAAATGCCCGCAAGCAAGGTTGTCGCAGCAATCTCTGTATTCGGCTTCGACTTTAATCTGACGACCGGCAGGAATACCTATGTAAGTTACGCTGCAGCCGTCGACCTTGCAAGACGCTATAACAGAAGCATTATTTTCGATCAGGACACTCTTACGCCAATGTTTGCCTATACCGACGAACAGGGAAATCAGCATGAGGTCTGGTTCGAAAATGCAGACAGCATTATTGCAAAAATACGGCTGGCCTGGCAGATGGGTATCTCGGGAGTTGCGCTCTGGCGGCTCGGCATAGAGGATCCCGCGCTATGGCCGCGTATCTCGTCCGAAATCGTAGTTAGAAGGATAAATTGGTAAACGGGGATTGCCAGTCGTTTGGGAAATACTTACAGATCAAAGACGGCAAAAAAGCCTTATTTGGCTTGTTGCCAGACATATTACCAATATTTTGCTTGTAAAGCTTACAGTTCCGTGTTATAATAATTTTTGTATCGAAGGCGATACAAAGCACGATTTAATTTGTTTGTAGACCGAACCCTCCTTTTTCTGATCTGGATTTTTGGAGAAATAAGTCTAAACCAGTTAAATCCAACTGATCAAGGAGGTTATTTAATATGCCGGACAAAACATTGACGTGCAAAGACTGCAACAATGAATTCATCTTTTCGGAAGGCGAACAGGCTTTCTACAAAGAAAAAGGATTCGAAAACGAGCCGCAAAGGTGCCCTGAATGCAGAAAAGCCAAAAAGGCGCAGAGAAGGAACAGCGGCGGTTTCAGCAACCAGCCCAGGAACAATTTCAGCGGCGGAAACAGATGGTAGAAAGAGAGAGTCGAAAGACTCTCTTTTTTATATTCCCCTGGATTTTTTCAATAAGATCATTTATTTTGCAACTTGTACAATAAATGATATATAATAATATAGTCAGTTTTCAGCGTAATTCAATACCTTCGGGGAGGTTGTCATGAAAAACATACCATTATACGAAGTACGAAAAGTAAAATCTATCAAAGATGTATTGTGTTCCAGTGCGGAGCTATACAGCGACAGGACCGCGTTCCTTCAAAAACGTAAGGGAAATGACAAATACGAACCCGTCACATACAGACAATTCAAGACAGAAGTAGACGCGTTAGGCACCGAATTGATCGATATGGGTCTAAAAGGCAGCAGGATAGCCATTATCAGTGAAAACCGCTACGACTGGGTTTTATCGTACATGGCGGTAGTAAACGGTACAGGTATCGTAGCGCCCCTGGATAAGGAACTCCCCGAAAACGAGATCGAAAACCTGCTGGTCAGATCGAAAGCAGACGCAATAATTTTCTCCGGAAATTTGCGCGAACACATCGAAAACATCTCCAAAAGAATCAGCTTCGTCAAATATTACATAGACATGGACGCCGAGTCTGAAGGCGGGAATGGTTTCGTTCCGCTCAAGTCGTTGGTGGACAAGGGTCGGAAATTGGTCGATAAAGGCCGTGCCGATTTCATTAAAGCGGAGATCGATCCGGAAGCAATGAGCATTCTGCTTTTTACTTCTGCTACTACCGACAAATCCAAGGCAGTTATGCTGTGTCACAGAAATATCGCGGAAAACCTGATGGCTATGAGTTCCATGACGTACATAGACCCGTCGGACATATTCCTTTCGGTACTGCCACTTCACCATACTTACGAAAGTACCTGCGGTTTCCTCTGCCCATTCTACAGAGGCGCGGCAGTTGCGTTTTGCGAGGGTCTGCGGCATATACAGAAAAACCTGCAGGAAGTAGAAGCAACCGTCATGCTTGCAGTTCCGCTCATTCACGAATCTATCTACAAGCGCATCTGGGATCAGGCCGCAAAGGACCCGAAGCTTTTGAAAAAGCTGAAATTCGGAATAAAGCTCAGCAATACCATGAAAAAAGTCGGTATCGATATGACAAGAAAACTGTTTGCTCCGATACATAACAATTTTGGAGGTCACCTGAGACTTCTGATAAGCGGCGCGGCAGGGATCGACCCGGAAGTGTCCAGAGGCTTCAGAAGCCTTGGGATACTGTTCATACAGGGATACGGCCTGACGGAATGCAGCCCTATTGTAGCATTGAACCGCAATGTCGATTTGAAGGATGAAGCCGCGGGCCTGCCTCTCCCCAACCTCGAGGTCAGGGTGGATGCTCCAAGCGCGGACGGCGTCGGCGAAATAATGGTCAAAGGTCCAAGCGTAATGCTTGGTTATTATGAAGACCCTGAAAATACTGCAAAAGTCATTAAGAACGGCTGGTTCTATACCGGCGATCTCGGATTTATAGACAGCGCCGGGTTTGTGCATATCACAGGCAGAAAAAAGAATGTTATTGTTACAAAAAACGGGAAGAATATTTACCCGGAAGAAATTGAAACCTTGCTTAGCAAGAGCCGGTTCATAAAGGAATGCATCGTCTATGGCAAGGATGATCCTGTTTATGGCGATGTAGTCGTTTCAGCGACTATCGTGCCGGAAGCGGAAGCCATACAGGCGCAGTTCGAGGGCCGCCAGCCGACTTCCGAGGAAGTGTATGAGCTTATCCGCAAGGAAGTTAAGGAAGTAAACAAGAGCCTTGTCATTTATAAATATGTCAAAGACTTTACCTTGCGCGAACAGGAATTTGCCAAGACTACCACGAAGAAAATCAAGAGATACATGGAAAATAAATAATATCTCCTCGTAATCGACTGAATAAGGCACTGCAATTATCGGTCGGACTGCGAGAGTTATAGGTTAGGATGAAAAGAAATTCAGAAAAAATGCCGCTTACTGCCCAAGAATTGGCAAAGCGCTATAAAAAGAGATACCATGTCGTACTGGGCATATTTATCGCTTTCTTTGCCCTTACGGCATTTTATCTCTATTTGAATTACGACTATCTGGCGTTTAAGCATTTCCTGACGAGCAGCTACATTTACACCGATACTCTTAATGACGTTTACAAAAAGGAATTGGGAAAGGATCTGTCGGGTAAATATTTTGCCAACTTCGACGACATGGTGATCGCAGTAGTCACAAACAGGATCCGTGCGGAAAAGGGAGACAGGTATACGTACCTGTTCACTCCCGAAGGACTTCAGCATACGTACCAGGTCGAAAGAGAAGAAGCGGCCTATAACGAGATAAAAGTATTGAGCGACAGCACTTTATACCTGAGGATAACAAATTTCTCGACCTACTCCCGGAAATTCGTCAGGGACAATATAGACAAACTCAAAAGCAGGCCGAATCTGATCATTGACCTGATGGATGACCGCGGCGGCGATATAGATGCAATGGTAGATATCTCCGGATATTTTCTGCCAAGGAATGCCGTTATAGCAACCGATCATTTCCGCTGGCTCGACAGGGTCTACAAGTCCAACAAGGATCAACCGCTCAGGTATGACAGAATAGTCATCCTGCAGAATAAAAATACGGCCAGCGCTTCCGAAAACATGGTTGCCGCGTTGAAGGACAACCTCGGCAATGTGGAATTGATAGGCGCTAAAACTTTCGGCAAGGGCATAGGACAATTCACGCTGCCGCTTAAGCGCGGTTACGCGGTAAAAGCAACCATACTGAAGTGGTTTACCCCGAAAGGTATAAACATCCAGGGTTACGGTATCGATCCCGATATCGAATACACCGGCAGCGACATCGTGCAATTCGCGCTGGACAGGATAGAACGGAAATGAAACAGGGGGACGGTTCTTTTGTTTCGTTGACTGAGTCAGGAGATGGTCCTTTGACTCATTTTCCATTAGTTACCTCGGCATAACTCGTATTGACCGGATCATGGTCAACCGTCTCAACCCCTGAGCATTTCCACCTCATCCGGCGACAGTTCCCTGCACTCCCCCGGTTTCAGCGACTCGTCAAGCCTGAGACCGCCCATCTGGATACGTTTAAGGTATATGACTTTTTTACCCACAGCCTCGAACATTCTTTTGACCTGATGAAATTTGCCCTCATGCAGCACGAGTTCTATCTCGGAGCGGATTACGCGGCTGATATCGATGTTTACTCCCTTGTAACTGTCATACATTGGGCTTTTCTCGAGTTCAGTGTAATCGCGCTGTTTTGCACCTCTACCCTGCCCCAGTCGGCCATAATCACCAGTATTGCAGTACTGTTTCAGATTTTCATCCATACCTGTTGTACCAATGATTTCAAGTTCCGCCGGCATTGTTTTGTAACCGTCGTCAAGTACGACGCCTTGCTTGAAGCTTTCGATGTCATCCTGCGTCACAAGGCCGTCTATCAAGGCGTAATATCGCTTATCCACATGTTTTACCGGTGAAAGCAGATTGTGCGCGAGCTGCCCGTCATTTGTCAGCAAAAGCATTCCTTCCGTATCTATATCCAGACGCCCTGCGGGAAACAGGTCAAAGCAGGCCAGTTCCTGCGGCAGAAGCTCTACAGCTGTTTTCAGTTTGGGATCGTATGTTGCGGAAATCACACCAGCAGGCTTATTCATCATTACATAAACAAACCTCCTGTAGTTGAGTAATTTTCCGTTCACCTCTATCCTGCTGTTTTCCGGATCCACGTGCATTGATGCGTCATTTACGATGGTGCCATCCACCTTTACAAGTCCGTCTTTGATCACCTTTCGCAGCTCGCTTCTGGTACCGAAGCCGAAATTGGCCAGAACCTTGTCCAGCCGCTGTGTATTCCGCATATAATAAACCTCCAGCGGGGATATATCTGTCAACCTACTAACATTACAACCATAAATGATATATGATCAGCGCAATTTCTATACATCTCCATATTGTTTTAGATGGGTATATCATTTATTCTGCCCTATGGTCATACCGTTATCAACTAAGCCTCCTCCAGCCTTTCGGGTATTGGTTTTTCAGCATGTCGCCTGTCTGTTTCGCCCAACCAAGAGTATACCCGTCCACGCAGATTGCCGTAAGACCCTTCTCCCCCTCCAGCATCAAAGTCTCGCCTTTCAGGTAGCTGCCGACTTCACGCGATCCGGCGCCCAGACTGAGAACCCGCTTGAAAGCGGAAGCGCCAAGAGCCGTCGCCATTGAATGGGAAGGTTCAAACCTGTTATCTTCAAACGTCCCCAAAAACCATCCGAATTTTGCAACCTTCAAACCGTTTAGAGACGGCGGCTGCTCCGGCAGTTGGTATAAATTACGACCCCTGATCATATAGACGCCTTCCGGCATTTCGTTCATGTTCTCTTTTACAAACTCCCTGAAGCTTTCCGGCAGATCATCGTATGAAAGTACCTCTTCCCATTGCATATCTGAACCTATTACCTTGCAGAAAGAATCCGGCGGCATGACATTATGGCAACAGATCTGCCCCGGATCTGCCTGATGACCGGCAAAATCCTCATTATTGCACGGATCACCCGTGTTTCCCGTGTTGTCTGAATTACCCGTATTGCCCGTGTTGTCCGTGTTGCCCGTGTTGTCCGGATTGTCCGAAGCATCCCCCATTTTGACCAGCTTTGCAACGAAATGCCCCTCTCCCCTGACTCTATGCGGCCACAGTCTTGCCACCCTGGTAAAGTCATCGGCAACTTCGGATCGAATATTGTTGTAAGTAAGCCCGATACCGTTGCCGCTATTTTCCCGGCTGTTACCGCTATTCACCCAGCTGTTGCCGCCATTTTCCCGGCTGTTGCTGCTATTTACCTGCCCACTGCCGTTATTTTCCCGGCTGTTGCCGCTATTTACCTGCCCACAGCCGTTATTTTCCCGGCTGTTGCCGCTGCCTGTTGAACCGCCGCCAGCAGCGCCTACGTTGACCCATTGAGGCCTTCCGCCTTCAATGCCGGCAATTTTGGGTATCTCTACCAGTCTATAACCGGGATGCTCACGTAAAAAGCCGGCAATCATCCTCTCATCTTCTTCTGGTGAAAACGTGCAGGTAGAATAGACCAGTGTGCCGCCCGGCTTCAGCAGCTTGTCGGCGCTGCGCAGGATAGGTTCCTGCAGTTTGGTGCAGCGCTCGCATTTGAAGCTCTCCCAGCTTCTGGCCGCCGCTTCGTCCTTTCTGAACATGCCCTCTCCGGAACATGGCGCGTCGATCAATATACGGTCAAAATAACCCTCAAAATTATGCAGCAGTTTCTCTGGCG
Source organism: Bacillota bacterium (assembly GCA_023411715.1). Lineage (GTDB taxonomy): Bacteria > Bacillota > Clostridia > Acetivibrionales > DTU013 > JAEYOM01. Next base: position 59,661 of record JAEYOM010000123.1, read on the forward strand.
ATTCATTTAGAACTATCGCATTTTTAACGCCGCATAGTTCAATATTTTTCACAAGTGCCTTCACACGTTCGGCGTTGATATCGTTGGAGACCAGCAAACCTTTTCCCTTCATCGCGGCCGCAATCTGTACGGTTTTACCGCCGGGAGCCGCACACAGATCAAGTATCCTCTCGCCGGGCTGTGCGCCGAGTATCTGTCCCGGCAGCATCGCGCTTGGTTCCTGTATATAATAGAGCCCCGCATGGTAATACGGATGCCTTCCAGGGGTATCCTCCCCCGATATGTAGAAGCCGTCCTCTGTCCAAGGCACAGGTTCGAGCTCGAAAGGCGAAAGCTTATTAAATTCCCCAACTCCGATTTTCAGCCTGTTCACTCGCAGCCCGTACTGCCTATCCCCATTCAAGGCCTCGATAAATTCACTGTATTCTCTTTCTCCGAGCAGGCCAAGCATTTTTTCCTTAAATGCCACCGGAAGCTTCACTCTTTTATCCTCCTGTATATGCGGTGTCAATCAATAATTATACCACATAATTTTCACTCTACACCGTACTAAATCTTCAGGGAACGATCAAAAGCAATTCAAAAAACACAATTCAAAAAGCAATCTATTCAATTCACCAATTCACCAAAGAATCATCAATTGCAACAGTAAAGTATATTTTGACTTTAATATGTACAAATAATGTGACAGGCTCATTTTGGGGGAAAAATAATTTTCCCTATCTTTGTCGCAGTAAAGAGCCATATCCCTGCGAGCCTTTGCAGGCTATGCCGTATCATAAATGAACAGAAGCGGAATTAATGGCTTAAGAAAAATCGATACCGATAAAGAAGAGGCCGGGAAGTTGTTTTGCCGACGAATACCACTGGGAGGATGGGATAGGATCGAGGGAAAGCCGTCAAAAGATGATAAATACCCATTGGGACGGTATCGTTGAAGGCAACAGCTTAGGCACACATGAATTTATGCGCTTCCGCGAACTGATAGGGGCCGAGCCCTATATCTTCGGAAACGTAGGCAGTGGAACAGTCCGGAAAATGCAGCAGCGGGGCGAATACATAATCTTCGACGGAGTATCGCCTATGACGGAACTCAGAAAGCGGAGCGGCCGCAGCGAACCCTGCTACCACCGATGTTGGTAACAGCTGTTACGCTGAAATAGTGCATCCAAACCCTATAAAATAGTAAATGCTTGCATACGGACAACGTGTGCAAGCATTTGTTTTATCCAGCTGCTCTTACTCCTCAGCTTCCAGCTTTCTGACGTACTCACGAATCTCCCCGATACGGTCGTTCGAGAACACTATGCCCTTGATACCGGCCTTTTTTGCTCCTTCGATATTCTGTGGCAAATCGTCGAAGAATACCAGATTTTCAGGGCGTTCACCTGTTTTTTGTATGAGCCCCTGATAGATTCCGGCCTCGGGCTTGAAATACCCCATTTCATATGACAAAAAGTTGTATTCGCTGTGGTCGAAGAAGCCTGTGATTTTCCGCTCGATCGCTACCTTGTGAAATTCGGCAAGATTGCTCAGGATATATATCTTTCTGCCCTTCTTCTTTAGATCCAGCATAAGGTCGAAGCCTTCGGGATTTATCCGGAAATAATCGACATGTAACTTGATCCATCCCTCATACGTAAGGTCCGTCATCACTCTTTTTATGTGTTTCTCGAAGAAATCAACCGCCGCGATCCTTCCTGTTTGGACCTTATAGCTCAGTTCCTCAGCAAATAGAGCTCTTACCGCCTCTTCATCATATTCGCCTGAGCCGACCAGAAGCTGCACCAATGACTCATGATCATACTTTACAAGTACTCCGCCGATGTCAAAAATATAGCTGTACATAACAATCTCCTATAACGTCGTGGCCTTGCTCCTATGTTTTGTCAAATCTCCATTCAGACTAACATTATTCTGATAGACGGCCTTTTTGCCCATCAATACTTTAAAAGTCTGCAGTATTAGTTTAATATCCAGCAGCAGGCTGTAATCTTTTATATACAGAAGATCATACCTGAGCTTGTCCACCGGTGTAGTATCATACTTTCCGTATATCTGTGCGTATCCCGTGATTCCCGCCTTTACTAGATACCTATTGGCATACTCCGGTATCTCCTTGTTGAACTGTTCAACGAAAAACGGCCTTTCAGGCCTTGGCCCGACAAAGCTCATATCGCCTTTAAGAACGTTGAAAAGCTGCGGAAGCTCATCTATTCTTAAGTTACGCAATACCCTGCCCACTCTTGTTATTCTCGGATCATCGCCGTTTGAAAGAACCGGGCCGGTTTCTGCTTCAGCTCCGTCATACATTGTCCTGAACTTGATCACACTAAACTGTTTATTTCCTACTGTCAGCCGCGTTTGCCGATAGAATACGGGACCTTTCGACGTGAGCTTAACCAGACAAGCTGCCAGCAGCATCAAGGGGCTGGTCAAAATAATACCCAAAAATGCTACAACAATATCAAACGTCCTTTTAAAGAAGCGCTGTTCCACTGTAAGTCCCAGTCTATCAACCATAAAAGCAGGCATGTCCTCGAACTGCACCATCCTGGCACCTGACAAAGAAATTTCAAACAGACGCGGTACAATGTAAACCACTTTTTTTTGTGCCAGGCACTCGGTAATTATTTTCATTTTAACGTCATCGGAAACATTGTCGCTGATAAAGACCTCATCTACGTCCTTCAACCGTTTGAACGCTTTATTGATTTCATCCGACGGAATTGTACATTTTATGTGAAGTCTCGATTTCTTCAAAGAATGCTCAACCTTATCCAGAATAGAGCCCAGTTCATTCCTTTCCCCTATGACCATAAGATTTAAGTCGCTTACAACACGTTTCCTCACGTACAAGACAAAGCCCTTCCATATCAAAAGCAACACAAACTGGATCATAGGTGAAATTACAAGGATCAGCCTCGGAAATGAGAACCCCTGCAGATAATATGTGATCGTAACAGCTGTAATAGCAAGTAAAAATATCGATTTCAGCAGAGCGACAGCAATTTCCTGCATAGACTTCCTATGGAACTTCAGAAGCCCAAATATGTCGAAATAAATCAACGCCATTATTGTTATAAACGGCGCGGAAGCTATATAGGGGTTAAAATTGAATGCAGGCAATGTCCAATCGTAACGAATCAGGAATGCCAGCACATATGCAACATTTATAAGTGCAAGATCTACAAGTATGATTGCTATCTTATAGAATTTTTCAGTCTTTCGAATAAATGCCAGCATAATTGCCCCTGAAAAAAAATATATAAATTACGTTAACATTATACCTTATTTTTTATAGTTTGTGCATCAATTTGAAATATGCTATTATTAGAAAAAATGAATTTTTAAGAGGCTGCATGCTGGATTTATCTATTGTGATTGTTACTTATAATAATGAAAAGACTTTGAGACAATGTATTGAAAGTCTGCTCATGCATCTTTCTGATAAATTGACCTTTCAATTGTACGTGATAGATAATTGTTCATCCGATAAAACTATTAGTATCTTAAAAGAGTTTTCAAACAGTATTATCTTGATACAAAATGATAAGAATGTCGGGTTCGGCACTGCACATAATCAGATTCTTAGTTTAATTAAATCCAGATATCATCTAGTAGTTAACCCAGATATCGTTATTGAGAATAATTGTATTGGCGAAATGAAAAAATATATGGATCAACATCAGGAAATCGGTTTGCTTTCGCCGACGATAAAGTACCCCGATGGAAGGATACAATACCTGTGCAAAAGGAATCCTACTTTTCTGGATTTATTTATTCGGCTGTTTTTCTCTCACTTATTCTCGAAACGGCAAAGCTATTTTGAAATGAGAGAGACCGGTTATAATAAGGAATTTGAAATCGAGTACGCAACAGGTTGCTTTATGTTCTTTAGGACAGATATATTCTGTAATCTTAATGGATTTGACGAAAAATTTTTTCTATACCTTGAGGACGCTGATATCACCAGACGCGTAAATGAAATCTCCAAAAGCATATTCTACCCTTATAACCACGTTGTGCATGAGTGGCAACGCGGATCTCACAAAAGCCTTAAGCTGGCGCTGATAGATATAATGTCGGCCAGGTATTATTTTAATAAATGGGGCTTCAGATTACTTTAACATAAATCGTCTAACTGGATATCTATGATAAACGAAAACGATTCAAACCTATAATGATATGAACTGTTATTATTCATACATTAATTTTTTGTTTCAGGTTCGAACTCGATAATTTCGTCTTCAACTTCTTTTTTTGCATTATCGTCGATATTAAGTACTTGCTTGGCCTTTTTCTTAGCTCTGCGCCAAACAATGCCTGCTGCTGCACCAACTGCAATCACAATGCCGGCAACAGCCTGTATTGTGTACGTCATAATTGATGGATCGATATACGCCAAAGCATTGCTCTCAAACAGAAACAGTAAACAAACGGCATAAAATAATACACGAAGTTTTTTCATGGACCTTGCTCCTAACCTTATAGCTATATTTATCACAGATATTTTGTCGAAAGTATTTGCTCGTATAATATTACTCCAATTCAAATAGCTTTGCAACTATATACTTCCAATTATAAAGCCTGCCGCAAAATATCAATTACGTCCGCTTTTGTAAATATTATTGGGTTATTGTCCATCCTTCCCTGAGTAAAAGTTTTCTCTGCTATAAAATCCAGATCTCTTTCAGTAATTCCAAAAGTTGATAACTTAAGGTCCATAACAGGTACCGATACATCTTTCAGCCATTTATTAAATTCGTCTTTATTACCAAATATAGAATATATCCGACTAATTTCCGGTACTGCTGATTCGTTATGCTCTGCAACCTGCGCAATCGTAAGTGCGACTGCCAGGCCATGCTCTACTCCAAAGCACAGCGTTAGCGGATAAGATATGGAATGGCTTGCTGTAGTTCTGGTAATTGAAAAAGCCAGACCAGCAAGCAGCGAAGCCAGGCACATTCCCTGTCTCAGCTTTAAGTTACTACTATCTTTCAATACCTCAGGCAGGTATTCCTTAACGTAATCGATTGCTGATATTGCAATTGCCTGTGATAACGGAGTTTTGCTCCTGGACCAAAAAGACTCCATTGCATGTGAAAGTGCATCCAATCCCGTAGAAAGTGTCAATCTGCCCGTCATCGTCGCAGTAAATTCAGGAACCAGTAACGCCGCCTTCGGAAATATCTGAACACAATCCACTGATAGCTTTTCCTTATTTTCAAAATCCCAGACAGTTGCCCATTTTGTAACTTCTGAACCCGTTCCGGATGTGGTCGGCAAGGCAATAATATCGATAAAATAGTGTCCTAAAAGGTATTCCTTATTTTTTATGGCGTTGTATACTGATTGCTTCGACAGCATATCTGGCGGTATCAAAGAATACAAGGCACTAATGGCTTTTGCCAGATCAATACAGCTTCCGCCTCCTATTGCAATGATCTGATCAATTTGTACTCCCTGCAGGTATTTCAAGCTTTCAAAGACGTCCGAAACCGAAGGGTTGGCCGGAATGCTATTTAAGTGGATAAGCTTACCGGACTTTTTCGTCTCTGACAACCATTTATCCATTCCAGTTCTGTTCAGCATACCTTCACTAGCCAGTAGAAGGGTTTTATCCGTTCCTGATACCGCCTCATTTATATACTCTACAGCTTCTCCCCGAGTCAATATAGAGATTTCGACCGGTGAAAACGGCATATATTGTTTCATTTCCTTCCTCCGCTATTACTCGTTAGGAATCAATGTTAGTATTTTTTTGATTGGCATGCAGTATTCATCTGCTTCCAAAGATCTCGAGTTCGCAAGGATGGTTTCTGCAACCTTCTGCATCGCAGGGAACGCGCTTCTTAAAAGATGATTGGCATGTATAACAATATTTGCACCAGCTGCTGCCAGCTCTTCTTCAGTAATGCTGTTATACATTGTCGGAACTACGACTATCGGGATCAATTGATTTGTCTTGCGAAATCTCCTGCAAAACTCCAAGATTTCGTCAGACTCTTTCCTGCATGAATGGATCATGATGCCGTCTACCCCGGCATCTACATAAGCGAGACATCTCTTAAGCGCATCTTCTATTCCCTTATCCAATATAAGGCTTTCACATCTGGCGATGATCATGAAATCCTTTGTTTTCAAAGCATTTTTACCAGCCCTGATCTTTTCACAAAAGTTTTCAATAGTTTCCTGTACTTGCTGAGCCTCGGTACCGAATAGAGAATTCTTTTTCAAACCTGTTTTGTCTTCGATTATTACTGCCGAAACACCTATTCTTTCAAGTGTTCTTATATTGAAAATAAAATGCTCGGTAAGCCCACCTGTATCCCCGTCAAGTATAATGGGCTTTGTTGTTACCTCCATGATTTCTTCCAGAGTATTGATCCTTGATGTCATGTCGACCAATTCTATATCAGGTTTACCTTTCGCCGTCGAATCGCAAAGGCTGGAGACCCAAATGGCGTCGAATTGCTTTATACCTTTTGGAGTCTCAACCTTGGTTTGTTCCACTATCAAACCTGTTAATCCATTGTGCGCTTCAAGCACGGAAAGACATGGCTTATATTGCAGCAGCTTTTTTAACCTTGAACGACGGTTTTCAGGCATGTAAAGTTTCTGATCCAGGCTGCTCAGGGTTTCCTCCGTAGGGGTATGGGTATAAGGAAATTCAACCAGTTTACCCCCCCAGCCTCTTAAAACTTCAATTACTCTTTCTCGTATTCCGGCCTGATAACCCGTTATCCAATCATCCCCATGTACAACAATATCCGGTTTTAACTGGTTCAGAACATCATCATACTCCAATTTGTCCTGAATCACCACATTTGACACACCTTTTATGTTTTGATACATTTGTATACGCTCATCCAACGGAATCAGGGGGTAGCGTTTGAATGTGGCAATCACTTCATCTGTCAGCACCCCGACAGTGAGTTCGCCCAGTTTTGAAGCGGCTTGTATGATATTCATATGGCCGTTATGGATGATATCCGTGCTGAAACACATATATACTTTTCCCATTACTCGTCCCCCATATCAAAAAGTTTTTGGAATCTTTCTGAAATAACCTTCAGGTCTTGCAAATTATCTATTTCATTACATAGCCTTCGGTTCAACTCCATCGGGTATAACCCTATTTGGTCACTGATCCCGTTAAGGGCATTTTCAGCATAAACTTTTGTAATACCAGCTTTGCAAAAAGCCTCAATCTCATTCATCCATAAAGCGAAATCTGTTTTGTTCAACTTATATGCCGGCTGGCAAGCTTCGCAGTCATCTCCGAAAAACTCTATTCCTACCGCTTTGATCTTATTGTTATTTATTTTTGCTTTAAAATCCTTTTCCGGCAGAAGAAGCAATCTATCGACCGCCACCACACTGCTTTTTGAATATAACAGGTCCGTAATAACAGATGGTTCCAATACAAGATCACCATGCAAAAGTAAAATATCATCATTTAAAAACTCCTTTGCAAGGTACATTGAATAAATATAATTGGTATCTTTATAAACAGGGTTATTTATGAATGTAATATCTAAACCGTAGGAACCAGTCAGTGCATGTCCCTTTAGCAATTCCTCAAATGGGCCTGTTGTGATTACGACTTTTTTGATCCCGTTTCTTCGAATCAGTTCCAACTGCCAGCTGATAATGCTGTAACCATTTCCGATCGGACACATACACTTGGTTTTATCTTCAGTCAGCTTACCCATCCTGCTTCCTAGCCCGGAGTTTAAAAGCAATGCTTTCACGAGGTTATTTCCCCTCTCTGATAAATCTCATAAGTGCATCTTTATTTTCCTTAGGCGTTGTAGTCGGCCTGCCTAAATCATCCCTTGAGCCGAGAGCCACCAGTATTTCTATAAAGCATATCCCCTGAACTTCCATGGCAGATCTGAGCACTTTCCGGAGTTCTGTCTGATCCGAAGCCCTGAAGCAGTTATTATATCCTGCTGCTTTGGCAAGTTCACAAAAATTGGTATTACCATATGCAACCGGCATACCGCCGACACTTTCATGTGCGCCATTATTGAAAACTATATGAACAAGGTTTTTGCATCCCGTTTTTGCCAAAATAACCGTACTACCCAAATGCATTATTGCGGCGCCATCGCCTTCTATACACCACACGCGCCTGTCCGGTGCTTCCATCGCTATCCCCATGGCAATCATGGATGCATGTCCCATGGACCCTACAGTAAGAAAATCTTTTTCATGCCCCAGTTTCAAAGCCTCTCGGAGCTCAAACAATTCACGCGAGGTCTTACCTGTAGTGGATACGAAAATATCCGTATCATCTGCAATTGTTATAATTGTCCTAAGTGCATCTTCCCGCTTCATCAAGTAATTATTTCCATAATGAGGCGCGGCATCTGTCTCCAATGCACCCTTTCGAACGATGAAAGCTATACTCTTCCCCTCGGAAATAGTCGTCCTGCTCTCTTGGACAAATTTTAAAAATTCTTCCTGTTCCGTTTCCTTCGAAAGAATAAGGTATTTGATTTTCATTAATTCAAGAAGTTCTATCGTGACTTCGCCTTGAAAAGCATGCTGAGGCTCATCCTTGATTCCGGGTTCACCGCGCCAGCCTACTACGAAAACACAGGGAATTCCATATACCTTCTCATCCAATAAAGATGCCACAGGATTGATGATATTACCGATCCCGCTATTCTGAAGATATACCAAAGCAGGTCTTCCGGTGGCTATATAATGTCCGGAAGCCAGTCCGACTGCAGCACCTTCGTTAGCCGTAACGACATGCCTATCACCCAGTTTATATTTCTCAAATAGAGTATTGCATAAAGCCTTAAGCTGGGAGTCCGGAACACCTGCATAATAATCTACTCCCAAGTATTTTTGTAGAGTCTCCAAAAGCCAATCAATTTTCATTCCTATGCTCCCCTATTTCCTTTAATCTTCCAATAAGATATTTCCCGCCAACTTCTCCGCTGCTGCCAAAATTCGCAATATATTTTTCTACTATTGCAGTTATCTCTTCTCTATATTTTTCTGAAGAACTAAGCAGCCTTCTAATTTTATCCGGCAAATTTTCTAGATTGTCAGGTTCCATTTGAATACCGATCTTATCTCGGAGCAGAATTTCCAGCGGCTTTACAGAAAGTCTGTCGTACTCCGGATTGTTTATTTTGGGCGGTGTATTGATAAACACCGACGGTTTTTTTGTCACAAATGAAAACTCATATGCTGTACCTGACCAGTCAGTTATTACAACATCGGAATCAAATATGGAATTATTGCTCGTAAAATCAAGTTCAAAACTCAGGTCTCCTCCGCCATATTCCCTATATCTGTCTACAATGGCATCCATCCGGTTGCCATATCGTTTTACATACTCGGGATGCGGACGTACAACAACCTCAAAGCCTTGTCCCAAAAGAGCCTTAAGCAACTCATCAATGCAGCTGTCCAAAATATTATCCTGCTGCCATGAAGGCGCAACCAATATTTTTTTATGTAACCGGATCGACTCTCTCATCCTGCTATAACTCTCATATAGTTTCTCCAATTGTCCGTATCCTACGGCAATAAGCTTTTTCTCACGCAAATCATAGAGCTTTTCAGTCTCACGGATTTCGTCGAATTGGAATTCACCGACACAAAAGATGGTATCATAGTAGTTCAATGCTCCTTTACGCAGCACCATATGAGTACTTAAGGGGTAATGGAACATATAAACGTATTCGATATCCTTTTTGACGTATGAACGCTTAATGTGAAAATTATTTAAGTCCGGCATGGTCATGACAACCATGTCAGCATCCATCTTCATCATCAAGGTGATAAAGCGCTTTTCACCAATGTAGTAGGGCTTGATACGGGGTTGGATCTTGGATAGCTCAAATATTTGGTCGCCTGGATCGCTGGTAATGTAGTGTATCGTAACATTCGACCTTCGCAATATATCATTTATAACATTTTCGAAATATTTATAAAATCCGCTCTTTTCCGAATAGAATACCAAATGCTTGTTGACGATTGAAAAGAAACGTTTATAATCCGCTTTTTCGCGCTTCCTGTTGGGATCTTTCTCGTGCCAATTTTTCTTGCCAGCACTGCCTATACTGTTCAATTCCTTTAAAGTATACTTGCTCTTTTCCAGATCGTCATAGTCGACATACTTCCGAGGCGGTATTATCGCATTTAAAAAAAGTTGCTGTAAAATGGTGAAAAGATTACTGCATATCCAATACAGGCCAACGCCGACTGAAACGAACATTCCAAGTAACAGAGAAATACCGACTGAAACCGCCATCGTGGAGATCTGGCTGATTCTATTTTGTTCTCTCTGCAATGGATTGATCCTGTCCTGGATGGTAGAAAGTATAAACGCTGATATACCGGCTGTCAGGGGCATAAGTAACGAAATTCCCTTCTCCTCGATAGGAATCAGTGCAAGGCTTGTACCCCCAAGGCTTTCATTGACAATACGAATTAGTGCAATCAATAGAATGATTTGAATAAACATAGGTATAACACTGGCAAAAGCGTGATACTTTTCTCGTTTGTATAAACCATGCTGTTCCTCTGCTATACTGTCCCCGTCACCAAAGTATTTTACCATTATTCGATTCAACTCAGGCATCAGGTGAACCATTTTAATACTGTTTCTATGAACCCAGATAGATAGCGGAAGTAAAATTATTTTGGTTAACAGGGTGAACAGGATTATTGTTAAAGAATAATCATGTAGCATATCATAGCATACTTGCATTATATAACCAAGTATTTTGGTCAGTATTGATATTAGTGAATTCATTGTTGGTATTACACACCTTTTATATTATTCGAATAATGTATTATTCAGAAAGCATCCCCGTCGATCCCACCTTATCGAGGATAAACGTAATTATCTTAATTAATATTATATTTTAGCTTATTTTATTAGTTGCCGGATCATAGTGTACGGAATATGTCGCTTTTTGAAATGTGCCCGCATCTTCAATAATGACCGTGCATGTTGAATTTTTTAACTTTTCTTGGGGAATAGTCACTTTGAAGCCACTGCTAAAATACTTTTGATTTTTAAAATTTTGTGATACATCAGGTCTTTCATAGCTTATTGTATCATATGTTTGAATTTCGCCATCGTTATTCTTGAATTCCAAATAAACATTTTGGAACAGTGTCGAGTGATTATTCACATAGGCCCATCCGTCCAAAATAACATTTCCATCAGCTTGAGTCGGGGCTATAGCAAACCAGACATTATCAGATTTATTTGTATCATCAATATTTTTAACCTGACCTGGAGTATATTCTCTTAAGCCTTTATTGTCCTTTATATATTTCCTTCCGGTTCTTGCCAAACCACTGCTGTAATCATTTTCCCAATCATAAATAAGTAATTCATAAATACCATTTTTCATATTCAATGTTGAGAATTGTGTGCCGAACCCGTTATTATCGCCTTTGACCGTTAGCTCTGGGAAAACTGATTTCAATTGGAATGAGGTCAGTTTGGCCGGGGCTATATAAGAATCATTTGAGCCTCTGAAAATAATACTTATTTTTTTATCAGAATTCAGATCTGCTGTTTCACAAAATGCCCAACCATTACAAGCAAAATCTTCTGCCATGTTTTCATATGCTTTTGAAAATCCTATGGCTTGATAAGCATCTGTATTTATAATCAAAGAACTTATCTCAGTTTTTTCCAGTTTTGCACTGCCTGATAATAGTATGATTACGTCGTTTGCATAAATTAAATAAATTATAAATAAAATCAGAGAAGCTATATAAATTATACTCCTCTTTTTAGATTTAATATTCATTGGTTCGGTACCTCCACAGTTGGGAGATTAATGTTGAATAGCTTGCCAATCACTAACCTTGCCGTATTAACACCCGATTGATCTTTTATCTCATCGAACCTTTCATCCATATAATAAACTGCATTAAGAATATTACGCGCGTCAATATTTTCTACAATTGAATTACTGTTATTATCTTGAGTCCATCTTGCACTATGATCAGATTGTAAAATTATAATTGATTTAGGATCGTTTTTTATAACGTGCTTGATTGTTTCATCAGCGAGCTTCGTAATATACTTGTATTGATTCAAGTAATAATTATGATCTTTCCAGTCGCTGAGGCCAGCGAAATCAGGCATTTTACCATTTTCATCGAATACAAATGGTGCATGCGGGCTTTCGATGTGAGCGTATGTTAAAACTGGAACATCGCTATTTTCATTTGTTTCCTGAAGTTGATTGAAAGCATTTATTACATTCTGACGATTTGCTAATTCATCACTTACACCCAGGAAGGGATAAAACATAGTATTTTCAAGCAATATTTTTGTAAAATCACCATAGCGGGCATTTACTTTATTTTTTGCCCCTCCCACCACTCCATTCCATGTTATAAGGGATGACATATTGACAATTTCGTAGCCGTGATTGCTGAATAAACGGAACATCTCTGGATTTTGTCCGTAAGATAACCGTTTAGCTTGAATCATATTGTCTGTGACGACATAATTCAAATTGACAATATTCGTTGTAATTGTTATAGTATCGATACTTTCATTATGACTTCCTAATGAAACGTTGAATCCCTCATTTTCCAGTGTCTGAGCAAAACCCGAATTATCATACACATAATATTTTTTAATGGAGTTAAAACTTGAATATTCATCGAGTATTATATAATATACATTTGGATATAGTTTTTTTTCTGCAAACTTGGTATCGATTTTTGTTTTGTTATCAACCAATTTTGTTTTTTCTATAATCGTTGGCATAGCAATAAGAAAATTAAGCAGAATAAGTGCACAAAATGCAATAGTAGTTACCATGTTAAATATTTTAGCTATTTCTACATTCATTTTTTTGTAAATCAGATAAGCAAAATGCAAAAATACAACGATCAATATCGGAGCTATATGCCAATATTTTAAAGGCATAAATAACTTAACGACTTTTTCGATCAATACATAATTCAGAAACAATAACATAAATATGTTAACGATTAAGGCTGTTTTATTTGTATCTCTTACAAATAAGTAAAATATAAAACTTAGGATAATAGCTATACCAATAAAAATTATAAGAGGGTAAAGCATTTCATTTGCTGAAGTTTCGCCCACATTTTGGGTGTATAGAAAGATAATTGGGAAAACGGATAAAGCAAAAACAGAAAAGGTAGGGATAAGAATATCTTTTTTCTTATTGGTATACAATTATATTACTCCTTTGCTTCTAATCTAAAATTATTCGAACTCAGCACCATGAGTAAATCATTTTATTAGTATAGTATCTTTTCATACCCCCTTAGTCAACCTATTATGTATTATTTTATTTCTACTATTATATGCACTTATATTATGCTAGAATATAAAATAGTCTTGATTTAAGGGAGGTAATATGAATTGGAGCACAATAATAATTTCAATTTAATGAGATTGATTTTCAGTATTATGGTAGTTTTTTCCCATTCATACGGCTTACTTGCTCTTAGTGAACCAATCATTTTAAACCGTACATTCGGTAACTTTGCTGTTCATTGCTTTTTTGTATTGAGCGGATATTTGATAACAAATAGTTTTCTAAAGTCAAAAGGAATTATTGAATTTACATACAGAAGAGTACTAAGGATATTACCAGCTTTTCTAGTTGCTTATATACTATCTAAAATATTAGTAAAAATATTTAATGGTTTTTCAAATAATCCGGTACCTTATATAGTTAACGGTAATGTATGGACCTTATCATGGGAAATCCTTGCTTATATAATTTGCGCTTTCGTAGGATTTTTAGGTTTACTTAAAGCTGAATCATTAGGTACAATTTGGTTAGCAGCTTGGGTCGGTATTATAATTTTTATCGATAGCCAATTACCAATGTATCAAATAGTGGTTCCCATGCTTTTCCTGTTCCTTGCGGGGAGCTTTCTGGCTGTAAACGGAGAAAAACTAAAAATACCTTATACAGGTTTATTAAGTGTTTTGCTATTAATTTTAATGGAAATCAAGCCACAGGCCATATCAAAAATAATCGGTTTTTTCCCATGGCTATATTCTCCCAGCCTGCCTTACAATGTAATTAACTACTTTTTATATTTACTTATACTGCCATTTGCCTTGATTTATATCGGTAAATATTTACCCTTCAAGCTAAATCTGAAGAATGATATATCTTATGGAGTCTATATTTATACTTGGCCGATACAACAGGTCATTGTGTTCATTTTTCTAAAACAGGCTATACCCTTATCGCCCTTACTCTTATTTGTACTTTCCATTTTAACGTCATCAATTATTTCAGGCATTTCGTGGAAGTTTATAGAAAAACCTGCACTATCGTTAAAGCGCATAGATTTATACAGTCTATTTACAAGCCAGAAAGATAAATTACTGAAGGGATAATGACGAAGAAGCTGATATAAGCAAACCGCTTATATCAGCTTCTTTTTTTAACCTCTTTTAATTTTAAAATAAATTTTCTTAAGTGTTTTATATAATGATGAATTCTTATCAAATAATATAGTAGATATGATTTTGGCTTTATTGGCTTTTATATATTTTTCAACGTCAAAGTCATTCTTACTGCCTACTACCATATCTTTAGGCAATAATCCCAATAAATCAACCTTGCATGAGATATCATGGAAGTCTTTTAATGAAAAATTATATGACTTTTTGAATGTTTCATATATACCTGGCTCATCATAAACCCTCATGAAATAATTTATGGCTGCTAATAAAGGGATTTGAGGCATATAGTATTTTCCATCGAGCAGCAGGAAGAACTTTTCACAACATAGTTCCGTATAGGAGCTGGCGTTTTTATTCCTGAACATCTCGTGAAAAGCTTCCTTGAATAGTGGATCCGGCATTCCTTCAAAAAAATTTGATAAAATGAAATAGGATTCCATTACATCCCGTATGGAATTGGTGATCTTCGGAGAACTCGTGTTTTCACCCGCGTGTATAAAGCGTCTGTGCTTAACCAGATATTCCTGGAATATATAAATCGGGTATTTCTTCACGATACGTGTCCACATGTCAAAATCCGGGAGCTGGCGCAAAGCTAAATTGTAGACACCTAATTCCTCATATATCTTTTTTCGTATAAGAATACTAGGGTGGCAAATACAATTGCCCTTAGTGAAAAAATACTGTACCCATTGGGCCTGAGTCCGGTTTGGCTGTTTGAAAACATTTATCCCAATATCCAGCATATTATCGTTTTCATCAATAAATTCAGCCCAGGCAAAGCAAGCGCCGCATTCCTCATGTGATTCCAAATAGGCAACTTGTTTTTCCAGTCTTGTCGGTGCCCATACATCATCAGAATTGATGAGCGCTACATATTTTCCGGTTGTTTTTTCGATTACAAATTTATGGTTTATTGTAGCACCTTGGTTTTCATCGAATCTATAAAGTTGTATCCGCGGATCCTTATATTTTTTAATTACATTGATCGTATCGTCAGTTGAGCAATCATCTGAAATCAAGAACTCAAAGTCTTGAAAAGTCTGCTGTAAAACACTGTCAATTGCTATAGACACATAATTTTGATGATTGTACGACGGTAAAATAACACTCACCAGATGCGACACTGGCCTGACCTCCTTTTACTTGAAAACTATCCTATCATTATTTTCCCTTTTTAGTCTAGCTGGGTTTCCCGTATAAATTCCATTTTTCTCGACGGAGCGATACACAACTGAACCCATCGATACGATAGACCATTCGCCGACCTCAACTTTTTCCCTTATTACCGATCCGGCCCCGATAAAACAATTTTCATGAATTCTGCATCTTCCTGCAACAGTCACACCTATTGATAAAACAGAGTTCTTGCCTATCATGCTATCATGCGCGACAGTAGATTGATTATAAATTAGTACATTATTTTTTATATCCGCGTTAGATGATACACATACGAATGGATATAGTATAATGCCTCTTCCGATCCGAACAGCTGGAGAAATCACAGCTGTAATGTCTATCACGTTTGCAAGCTCGTAACCATCAGATAGGATCTTGTGTGAAATATTCTCACGGGCAGAAGGCTCACCATTAGCAATTACAATTTCAGCATCACTCGAAGAAAAAAGCTTGACAAAACTTTTATACGGGTAAACCCTTCTATCATAAAACCAGCCTTGCTCTTTTGTATCATCAATGAAACAAATTTCGTCCCATTGCGATTTCTTATCATTTGCTCTGACTGCGATATCACAGACCTCTCTGCCAACTCCCCCGGCACAGTAAATAAAAAGTTTCCTCATGCCTTTTACCTAACCTTTCAGCTTGTCCCATATCTTCGGCGGAGTAAGGATCTTGAAAATATATATTATAATTGGAGGAGTAAAATCTTTAATGCTTTTAAAAGCCATACGGATTTTTGTAAATTTAGAGCTTTTTAATATCTGCACTGGAATAGCAACACTTTGCCTTATTTCCAACCTTCTTTTATGTTCTAAAAATTCTGCCTCAAAAATATGGTTGGTAAACTCGTTATATGTATCAATAAGAGCAATCAGCTTTTCGTTTTTCTCCGCTTCCTTGCTACCACTCCAAACTCCATTGGAGTGAATCCTGTATATGCTCATCACATCAGAAAGATAGCCGATCATTCCATTCTTCCCTACAACTATATTGGTGATCCAGTCATAGGATGTCATTTCAAACAGGCCATCCGGTAAAGCATCTATTGCAGTTTTTCTATATACGCATGTCGAAAAGTTCCCGATCAGATTATCTCTGACAATATCTCGTGAAGTGATGAGCTGATACCTGTTTGACGGTTCCCAGCAAGGCTGCACGTTATATTTTGCATCTTCAAAATCAGCTACCAGATACCTGTTGAATGTCATCGGACATTCATAATGATGGTCGAGAAAATTGACATGCTTTTGTAGCCTGTACGGGTCAGTCCATATATCGTCACCCTCCATAACGGCAACGTACTGAGCATCACATGCGCAGAAAGCCCGCTCATAATTCTTTGTGATGCCCAGATTCTTTTCCGATTCCAGATAAATGAACGGAATGCTTGAACTTTTCTCGTAAGATCTGATTTTTTCGATTGTACCATCTGTTGACATGTCATCTGCCACGATGATATTAAAATCAAAATTTGTCTGCTGCGCTAATATACTTTCGAGGGATTCTCCAATATAATTCGAGTGATTGTATGTAACCAGGATTACGTTCAGTTTCATGTTTGCCGACCTCCCATTAGCCTAAAATTTGAAATAATATGCCTGTTTGGGCACTATATTTTAAACTTAATGTTTCGACCGAATATTTTCCACCATACGGTGTTTTCTATTAGCTTTCTTTGAAGTTGATAATCCAGGATCTTTTCTTCCATATCGTCGATCACTTTATCTTTCCTATCATTCTCTTCCTTCAACTTTGTATATTCAGCACTTAATCTGTCAGCATCCGCCATGATCATAGAATAATGGTTTTTCAGTTCTTTATAACTATTCTCCATCTCACCATATGTTATTTCTTTCCTTTCGTTATTCTCTTTCAGTTCCAGGTACTCTTTTCGGATATTCTTAGCATCTGTCTCGACCAGAGAATAACGTTCCTGTAACTCCTTATAACCATTCTCCAGTTCGCCATATGTTATCTCTTTACTGTCGTTATACTCTTTCAGTTCCAGGTATTCTTTTCGGATATTTTTAGCATCTGTCTCGACTAAAGCATATTTCTTTTGTAATTCCTTGTAGTCGGATTCCAAGTTGGAATAACTTTTTTGGATGTGCTTGGTATAGTATTCAAGCGAAACGTACTGTTCCTTTAACTTAGAATAAGCTTCCTTCGATTCGTTATTTATATCAGAACAGACAAACCACATATTTTTTTCGTAATCTAAGATTTCCTGTTCTATCAATTGCATCAGCAACTGTTTTGATTTATCGTCCAGCAATGTGGCCTTTTCCGATAAGAAAACGCCTCTGGAAACCATTTGAATCTGTTCATTACTGCAGATTCTTTTTTCTATCAAGTAGTCGTAAGCCGCTTCTTGCGTTACTATTATTTTTCTAAAAAAATTCGATTTAGTAACCCTGCGCAATAGCTTGTCTGAATCAGGGTTGTTTAGCTTGAAGGTTCCTTCAGTACATAATTCGAAAATGAAAGGTATTTGATTCTGTTCGATCGATTCTATCAGGAGATTATTATCGAATGAGCAAAAATAGGCAAGTTTAGCCTGTATTGTTTCAGGAAGTCTGTATCCGTTCCAATTGGTTTTTTCATGTCCTATGCCCGGATTATATTCAAGATATTCAGTAAATCCGCTATTGTTAAAAGTACATATCTGGTAAGGAAAAGTATCATCAACAATTACAAGATCAACTGGATCCCACGAATTTTTTAAACTAGAGTAGATCTGCACACCGGACCTAATTATTTTATCTTTATTTGACACATTTTCAGTATTATCTTTTGTTTTGTCAGCTATTAATATAATTCCGTAATTATCTGTTTCAAAAACAGGTATATATTTTTCCTTAGCCTTTTTATAAACAATACTCACACTAGGCCAATCAATGTCATCGAAAATTATAATACCACCATTTCGAACCAACGGAATGTAATTTATGGCATCCGACTCTACAAACGATGTATCATGATTTCCATCAATATGGAGCATGTCGATTTCAATACCGTTTTTAATAAAAAAATCCACCGATCCCTCAGATGTATCTCTGATAAGATCAACTATATTATCAAACCCAAAACGGCCCTTCAAATAAGCAACTTCCTGATAAAGCCTTTCAAAATTCAGAGTAGATGTAGCTTCTTCAACATATTTTTTAACTGTATCAACCGCGTTTTTCTCATCAAGGCAGCTTGCTAGGTATGGATCAATACCATATGCCTTTCCGCCGTTTTCCTTTATAGCAACTGAGACAGAATATAGACTCTTTCCCCTGTATACTCCGATTTCAACATAATTTTTAAACTTGCATTCCTTAAAAATATATGCCATCAGAAAGCATTTATCGAGACTGCCTCCGCCTAATATATCAGCATATATGCTGTCATAAATACTTTTTACTTTATTATAAAACTCCTGCATGGGTAGGCTCAAAGTATTCCTCCTTAAATTAACTTACTTTTCAGATTGCGGATTATATCACAGATCACACTAATATTTTCATCTTCAAGTCCGGCATACATCGGGAGTGCAAGCACCCTGCCCGCAACATAACGAGATATCGGAAGCTCATATTGCTTGAACCTGTCTCGATAGCATTCCAAGTCTGATGTTAATGGGTAAAAATATTTTCGTGTAAAGATATTATGCTTTTTTAGCGCATCGAAAAGATCATCTCTAGTGTAACCAGTAATTTTTTCATTTATAACGACGGGAAAGTAGGAATAGTTATGTAAAACATTTGCGTCGCTGTTTATATTCAGTGTTTTTACTCCATTACAATCGGCTAAATAACTTTCATACATTTCTGCAACATGTTTTCTGATCTGAACATTTTCATCGATATGGTGAAGATTGCAAATCCCCATGGCTGCCTGAAATTCATTCATTTTCGCATTCAAACCGACACTTACTACACTTTCTGGTCCTTCAATACCGAAATTCCGTAAATTTTTTAAATTCCTTTCGAGGCCTTTATCCGCGAATACCAGGGCACCGCCTTCTATCGTGTTGAATACTTTAGTTGCGTGGAATGAGAACATTGAAATGTCTCCATAGTTTGCTATTGATTTCCCATTCACCTTAACTCCAAACGCATGCGCTGCATCATATATTAATTTCAAATTGTACTTCTTGGCAATTTTATCCAGCGTTTCCAAATTGCATGGCTGTCCATAAACGTGCACTGGTAGGATTGCGCAAGTCTTTTCGGTTATTAGCGCTTCCAACTTACTTTCATCTATAGTATAGTCACTATATTTAATATCACAGAAAACAGGCGTCAAACCATTCATAACTATAGAATGAGTCGTTGAAACAAACGTGAAAGGTGTTGTTATAACCTCGCCTTTCAACTCAAGTGCTTTCAATGCTATATCCAGAGCCATGTGCCCATTAACGTAAAGCTGCAGGTTCTCACAATCAAAATAATTTTTTAGAGCTTCCTCCAGTTCGATATAGAGCGGGCCGTTATTAGTCATCCATCCGCTTTCCCATATTGTTTTTATTTTTTCAATATACTCTTCAAAGGGCGGAACTGATGAACGAGTCACCAATATATTTTTATTCATAGCTTACTCTCCCAATTAAATTTTTGATCAGTAGAATGACTGGTACTGTTCACATACCTCATCTGCATCCCCAATCATCTTAAGCCTGCCATTTTCAAGCCATATAACACGATCACACAACTCCCTTATCTGTTCCAGGCTATGAGAAACAAATAAAACTGTGGTTCCGCCACTCATAAGCTCAACCATTCTTTCCTTGCTCTTTTTTTGGAATGCTTCATCTCCTATGGACAGGATCTCATCTACGATAAGTATTTCCGGTTCCACCACGGTCGCAATAGAAAATGCAAGGCGCATCATCATTCCAGAAGAATAGTTGCGAATGGGCACGTCAATGAACTTTTCCAGTTCTGAAAACTCAACTATCTCGTCATATTTATCACGTAAAAACTTTTCCGAAAAACCTAAAATGGCTCCATTAAGAAAAATATTTTCTCTGCCGGACAAATCGGAATCAAACCCGGAACCCAACTCTAACATTGGCACAATATTACCTTCTACCCTGACTTGTCCTATTGTAGGTTTCAAAATTCCGGATATCACTTTCAAAAGGGTGCTTTTTCCTGCACCGTTACGTCCGATTATACCCATTACTTCACCTTTTCGCACTTCGAAACTGATGCCTTTTAAAGCCCAGAATTCTTCATAGGCCAATTTACTTTTAAGTAAGGCAACAGTATATTCTTTAAGGCTTTGTATGCGGTCATGAGATATCATATATCTAACGGAAACATCTTCAACTACTATCATAAATGCTCCTGTCCTATATTTTTAATATAAACTTATCCTGCGATTTTTTAAAAATCAATATCCCAGCTATCAGCGGTATAAACGCAGCTATTATGCAAAACAGATAAGCTTGGGGTTCGGGTGAAACTCCATCAAGCATAATAGTCCTGGTAAACCTGATAAAATGATAAAGCGGGTTCATTTTAAACAATGGTAACAGTTGCTGTGGCAGAATACTCTCAGGGTAAAAAATCGGTGTCGCATACATCCATAATACACTAATCACATTCCAAAGGAATTGTGTATCCCTAAAATATACCATCGCCGCCGATAAAATGAAACTCAGTCCTATGCATAACACAACAGTACAAATAATGCTGAATGGTAAAAGCAAAAGTGCCGGTCTTATAGGTGCATGCGTTACTAATGCTGCAATAAATAACGGAATCATCGATATTAGGAAATTAATTACAGATGATAAAACTCTTGAAACAGGGAAAATATATTTTGGAATATATACTTTCGTGATCAACGATGTATTGCCGATAATCGACATTAATCCCATACTTGTCGCCTCAGAGAAAAAGCTGAAAAACACTATTCCAATTAACAAGTAAACCACGAAATTAGGTATATGGTTATTGAACAGTGTAGAAAAAATAATATATTGGACTAACATTGTCAGAAGGGGATTGAGAAAACTCCACAGCACTCCCAGTACGGAACGTTTATACTTAGTTTTAAAATCTCTGGCGACCAGTTGCTTTAATAAGAAGCTGTAACGGGTAAAGTTCATTATTACTGTCAGGGTCAAGCTCCTTCTATTTTTTTTCTGTTTATTGATAAGTACCATGGAGTAAATGGCAAACAGTATTCCTAAGATACTCATTATTACCCAGTAATAACGTCCAAAACCGATATTATTGCGCCCATAATAACTTACGCATAAAGTACCTTTCTGCTTTTGACCGTTTATATTTAATACTCCACCGCCCGAAAAAACACTTTTCTGATCATACCATACAGAAATTGTATTGCCTGGCGTACCGGCAGGGACATTCAGAACCAACCCTATTTCTTTTCCTTTTACCGATTTGATCGGGGAGTTAAGTGCAATGCTGCTGTATGCATTGTCCGAAAGCTCGGAAAATGATACATTTTTCTGTCCCAGGAGTTTTCCGCTCAATATATCTACCAGCTTTAGTTCCAGTGTACCTTGCTCATGTATCCCGCCAGTCGAAGATAAAATAGATATGGCTTCTATTTCATCCGTCGCCGGAATAAATGTCTGCGTAACTACGATATCCTTCGTCATTTCTCCGATAGGAATGGTCGACGAATCAGTCCCCTTATATTCGATCAAGGCTGAATGTTTTAGCGCTTCTCCGCCTATAAAATAAAAACAGACTACGACAATTATATAAATGAATAAAGAAACAATACATCCCTGTTTTAAAGTCAGTCGCTTATTAATCTTCATCTATTTTATTAACCCTCATATTTCAATCTCTTTCAAATACCTTTTCACTGCATCCTGCCAATCTGGCAAACGCTTGAATCCCGCTTCATCCAAGCTTGCTTTGCTCATTCTTGAATTCATGGGGCGTATAGCTCTGGCTGGATATTCAGCAGTCAGTATGGAATTTACCCTTGTCTCGTACCCAGCTACCTTGAATATTTCCGTTGCCAATTCGGTCCAGGAACAAAAGCCCTCATTTGTGGCATGGTATGTTCCATATTTTTCTGTAATAACCATGTCGCAAAGCAGTGGAGCAAGATCCGCAGTATACGTCGGTGAGCCGATCTGGTCGCATACTACACTGACTTCCTTTCTCTCTTTACCCAACCGTAACATAGTTTTAATGAAATTATTTCCGTTCTTACCGAATACCCACGAAATCCGAACAATAAAATATCTGGTCAAAAGCTCCCGGACAGCAAGCTCTCCTTTAAGCTTCGTCTGGCCGTATACACTTATCGGCCCTGTTGAGTCGTTCACCTCATATTCTCGGTTGCCTAAACCTGGGAACACGTAATCTGTACTTATGTAGACCATTTTGGCATTTATTTCATTGCAGACAGCAGCTATATTTCTTGGTCCCTGAGCATTAACAGCCTCACATAATTCAACATTATCTTCAGCTTTATCCACTGCCGTATAGGCCGAGCAATGGATCACCACATCCGGGTAATAATTCTTTATAAATATAGATGTTGCTACCAAATCCGTTATATCAAAATCTTCTATATCGGAACCACGGCATTCTATGCCGCGTGACTGCAACGATTTTAACACATCATAACCTAGCTGACCCTTAACACCGGTAACCAATACTTTCATTTATAATAAACCCCTTTATTCCTGCCTTGATAAAAAGCCTTCGATCATGCAATATACGCCGAACGGTTCCCATAAATTCTGTCATAATATTGCTGATACTCGCCGTTAATAATGTGTTCCCACCATGTTTTGTTTTCAAGATACCATTTTATCGTCTTTCTGATACCCTCGTCAAATTTAGTTTGTGGTAACCAGCCGAGCTCTCTGTGTATTTTAGACGGATCAATCGCATAACGCATATCATGCCCAGGTCGGTCGGAAACGAAATTGATCAGGCTCTCCGGCTTACCGAGCTCACGAAGGATGGTCCTAACCACCTCAAGGTTCGTACGTTCATTATGTCCTCCGATATTGTATACCTCACCCTCGCAACCCTTATGTATTATCAGGTCAATTGCGGAACAATGGTCTTCTACATAAAGCCAATCCCGGACATTTTCGCCTTTTCCGTAAACAGGCAGAGGCTTATCATTTAAGGCATTTGCAATCATAAGCGGTATTAATTTCTCAGGAAAATGATACGGCCCATAATTATTGGAGCAGCGTGAAATAGTAATTGGCAGTTTAAATGTCCGATAATATGCCAGAGCAAGCAAATCTGCAGAAGCTTTTGAAGAAGAATATGGACTTGAAGTATGAAGCGGCGTTTCCTCCGTAAAAAACAGATCAGGTCTGTCAAGCGGGAGATCACCGTATACCTCGTCGGTAGATACCTGATGAAATCGCTGTATTCCGTATTTTCTGCAAGCATCAAGCAAGACACCGGTACCAACTATATTAGTCTGCAGGAAAAGTCCCGGATTTTCTATAGATCGGTCCACATGTGATTCGGCGGCAAAGTTTACAATGATATCAGGTCGCTCATTTTCAATCAGATCGTAAACTGTATCTCTAACCGAAATATCCCCTTTCACGAATAAGAAATCAGGGTTATCCATAATGTCTTCCAGGGTTTCCATATTGCCTGCGTAGGTTAACGCATCCAAGCAAATAATTTTATATCCATCATGTTTTTTTAGCATATAATGTACGAAGTTGCCACCGATAAAACCAGCGCCGCCTGTCACCAATATCTTCATTTCGATCCTCCATAAATAAAATCGACATCACTTTCGCCTAATTTCGGCGCCTTCTGGTCCTTAACAGAAAGTATTGGGTTATCTATACCCCAGCTTATGCCTATCTCAGGATCGTTCCAGATTATGCTTCTCTCCGCCTCGGGTATATACGGATTATCTGTCTTATATAAAAATTCCACATTGTCGGTCAGTGCCAGGAATGCATGCGCAAACCCCCGCGGTATCAGGAGCTGTCTCTTATTCTCGGCAGACAGTTCAACGGCAACCCACTTTTTATATGTCGGAGAGCCCTTTCTTAAATCTACTGCGATATCCAATACAGAGCCACTGCAACACCTTACAAGCTTTGCCTGCGCTGCCTGTCCCTTTTGAAAATGCAGGCCCCGAAGCGTACCCTTTGTCGCAGAGTATGAATGGTTGTCCTGCACAAATTCATAATTCAATCCTGCAGCCATCATTTTATCTTTCGACCATGTTTCCATGAACCAACCGCGATTATCTCCAAAAACTTTAGGTTCGAGTATATAAACATCTAAAACCTCTGTCTTCAACACATTCATAAAAATCTCCTATATTATTAGTCCAGAACAAATCATTGCATTGAATAATATCAATATAAAATTCTACCCTCAGCTACTGCTTTAAGGTGTTCACCATACGTTGATTTCCCATATTTCCTAGCGGATTCCCTCAGACTTTCCATACATATCCATCCATTATGATAAGCTATTTCTTCCAGAGCAGAGATCTTAATGCCCTGCCGGGATTCGATAACCTTGATAAATTCCGAGGCCTCTGCCAGCGAATCTACCGTGCCGGTGTCGAGCCATGCATATCCTCGACCCAAAGTAATTACCTCGAGCATTCCCTCCTCAAGATAAATACGATTGAGATCAGTTATTTCAAGTTCGCCTCTGGCAGATGGCCGCAGGCTTTTAGCATATTCACAAACCATTCTGTCATAGAAATAAAGGCCTGTAACAGCGTAATTGGATTTTGGTTCTGCAGGCTTTTCTTCAAGCGATACTGCCTTTCCATTTATGCCAAATTCAACAACACCGAATCGTTCAGGATCATCAACATAATAGCCAAACACTGTTGCGCCTTTTTTCTTTGAGGCCGCCTTTTTTAAAAGATTTATCAAACCGCTTCCATAAAATATATTATCTCCCAATATCATTGCACATGAATCATCTTCAATAAAATCTTCGCCAATAATAAATGCTTGCGCAAGTCCATCCGGAGAAGGCTGCTCTTTGTACGAAAGCTTTATTCCATAATCCGAACCATTACCCAGTAATTTTTTAAAATTAGGAAGATCACATGGAGTTGAAATAATAAGGATTTCCTGTATCCCGGCTAACATCAGAGTCGACAAGGGATAATAGATCATTGGTTTATCATATACCGGCAGCAATTGCTTTGAGGTGACCAACGTCAAAGGGTAAAGCCTTGTTCCACTTCCTCCAGCCAAAACTATACCTTTCAACTATATACCCCCCATAAAAAATGTTAGTTTAAAGTGCATTCTTCTATTTATTGTAACATAGCAAACCAGGCTCATCAAGCAAATAAAATTTGGCCGATTTGCCTCGACAAACTGGTCTTCCAGAAATCGAACTTTGAAATGATCTCCATTCTTTTCAATTTATTAACTGTCGGGATTGAGATATATGCCGCTAAAACACGTTTATTTTCTTCCGACAGCTGATCACAATAGGCCTGCATGAAGCTCTCCGCTTGGACGTATGTAGAATTTAGAGCTGAACATGTTTGTTCCATATAAATCATTTCTTTAAATATGTATGAAATTTTATCTACGTTTTTTGCACCGACCTCGTTGCCTTTATGCTGCCTATAAAGAACTGTCGGCTTATCTATAAAACCTATATGTCCAAAAGCAGCTGCAACTAGAGCACACCACCAATCATGCATTAAGGCTGCTTCTGGTATGTTATGTATTTTATCTGCTAAAGCCCGATTTATCATCATAGTGCAGCCAGTTACAATATTTTGTACAAGAAGATTGTTAAAACCGTTTCTGGTATAGTCAAGCCTTTCGTAAGTAATCAAGGATCGTGCAATATTATTTAATTGATCGTCAGTTATGGTTAAGTCTGTATGGATCAAAACCGGTTTATCCTTGCCAATCGTCTTTTCAACCTCCAGCATTTTCATGTAAGTTGTTTCGATTTTATCGGAAAGCCAGACATCATCCTGATCACAGGTCATAATATAATCAGTTCCAACATAACGGTGAAACATATCAAAAAAATTATTTTTTGCTGAACCTGATGCACAATCACGACGGAAAAAATATATTTTATTTTTATATCGATTCACGAATTTCTCGGCGATCTCACAAGTCCTATCGACAGAACCATCATCCTGTATAATCAGCTTCCAATTATTATTGGTCTGATTGATTATCGACTCGATCTGCTCTGTAATATATTTTTCGCCATTATAAACTGCCATTAAAATCGTGATCGAAGGTTCTGTAATAGTCATATTAAACCTTTCATAAAAATTACCTTACTGTCTGCAATAGTTTAATTTAGAGTTCCGTTTGATTTTTAAGCTTCACGTTTATCCCTATCCCCAGCCCAAGCAGCACCCAGAATACAGGCGCAACCGAAACTACGCTATCGTTGAACAAAGCAGCGGCCGCATACCCGCAGAATGCCGTAAAGCAAGCCGCACCGGCTGCAGGTAAAAAGCCGGACCATACTGAACCGCTTCTTAAGTATATCTTTATACTGGAGACAAAGTAAATAATAAACAGCGCCAGCATAGCCAGCAGCGAAAGCACACCTGTGTTCAGTGCTGTCTGCAGGTACATGTTATGCGCCTTATCGACAAAAATATTACCTGTTTGATAGAACCTGAGTTTATTGAGAAAATCGTATTGTGGGAAGTATATGGCAAACGTATCAGGGCCATGGCCTATAAGCACCGTATTCTTCAGGAGCGGTATCGTTCTTGACCATATATATCCCCTGTTCGAACCAATTGATTCCATCCCCTGGAAACCAAAAGCTTCTATGTCCCTGCCATTCCTGTAAGTCAGCCATCTGTTGGTAGGACTTTGCAAACCTTGCTGCGTGAATGCGACATCCAACAGGTGATAATCATTATAATAGACTTCCATTAGGCCCTGATCCGGTCGTGTGTTTAATTTTATATTTTCAAAACGTTTATCCGTAAACGTTATATTGTTATTGCTGACTGCCATAGGAATTACCTTATCATTCTCGTCTATTGCCCTTATTGTCTGATTATCTGTCTCAATAATAAACGTGCCTTTTTCAGTTACCAACCGCAGCTTTTTATCATCCAGCCTGACATCCGATAGTCCGACAAGAGCTTTATCCAATACTTGTTGTGTTTCAGTGGTATCTGCTTTGTCCTCAAAAGTTGCCATGTATTCAAGACGTGCGATTATCGAACCGTTCGTTGCAAAATTCAGCACAGCTAAACCACATACCGATACCAAAACCGCTGATAAAGCAATCCATTTATGTGTCCAGATGCTTTTTCTCGAAATCACAAGTAGAACTAAAACTGCGAAACCGGTGCCTGCGATACCCGCGCGTGAACCGCTTCCGATCAGGTTGATGACAGCAAAAAGAAGGATCGCCAGCACGGTCAGTTTCTGCCATAGCTTTTTAAGCCAGACTATCAGAATAATAAGTATAGGGATCAGCATAGCCATATAGCTTCCGACATAATTCGGATTATAAAGAGTCGAATAAACAAGGTTTCCCAAAATATTAGGCTTAATCCTGCCCCCTTTAAGAGAGGCAGGCGTTATCAGGCTTGAAATGAACTGTGAATCGAAATAGTTGGCCCCAAAATACTGGAATACCCCCAATATCGAAATGACTGTCGCAGATGCCAGCAAGCAGCCAAAGAGTATCTTTATGGATTTTTCATCCTGGAAGATGTTCATTGCCAGAAATAGTATTGCACAGTATGCTACAAGAACTATTGCGCCCTCAAACCTATCGAGAAAGCCGAAAAACGCGACCTGTTTATATTCTGAAGCGGTTGCCGAAATAAAAGCCAGTAACGCAAATATGCCGGCAGGAATATAATATAGCTTCTTTGCCTTTTCAAAGGGGTTATCCCTTCTCATAAATAAGTAGAGAAGCAGGCCTGCGCCTGTAAATATCAGCAGATAGACCATCTTATAATATGAAAATATGTCATAACGTATGCTCTGCCCGTCCCAGTAAAGGTTTCCCGGATCATTTACAATGAACTTCTTTACGTAAATAATTAGCGGTACCAAAGCAATTATTAAATAGAGCGGGAGTGCCAGGTATGTATAATGATTTGGATTTATATGATTAATGTGTTTACTTTTTGAACCCGGGTTTCTCTGGGAATATGGCTTTCCGGCAGAGCCGGATCTTTTATTTGAATTCTTTTGCGCAGCCAAAATCAACACGCCCCCTCACATATGTGTTAATTCTACCATATGTGATTTTATTTTTGAAGAACTATTTGGCTATTGAAATGAATACTTCTACGTGTTATAATATCACTTGCGGTTGAAGCATATCGCTATTACCACAGCAAACAAATATGGCCCATTGGTCAAGCGGCCTAAGACACCGCCCTCTCACGGCGGTAACAGCGGTTCGAATCCGCTATGGGTCACCAAAAAGTCACTTCCTTTTGGAAGTGACTTTTTATGTCTGCTGTAGTTGCAGTTAAAGAAGTCAGTCACTCTAACGGCTGGCTTCTTTTTGGGGTCGAGAATGGACTCGGCACACCCGGTCGAAAAGCTATACATTCATTTTTGTTGCAGCTCATAGTATTTCGGGCTCGAATCTCGCCCAATTACTCTCTCTCGCTCATAGGTACATAATTCCTTTTAGCCTCAACGTTCTTATACGCAGGACGAATTATTCTGCCGCCATTCACAAGCTCCTCTATCCTATGTGCGCACCAGCCTGCCATCCTGCCTATTGCAAAAATAGGTGTGAACAGCTCGACAGGGATGTTCAGGAGGCTGTAAACAAAACCGGAGTAAAAGTCGACGTTTGCGCACATGACCTTGCTGCTCTTCTTCTCCTGGAAGAATATTTCGGGAGCGAGTTTTTCTATGGTCGTATAGAGTCTGTATTCATCTTCAAGCCCCTTTTCCTTCGACAAGGCCTCGGCTTTCTGTTTGAGCAGTATCGTCCTTGGATCCGACAGAGTATATACGGCATGGCCTATCCCGTATATCAGGCCGCTGCGGTCAAAGGCCTCCTTCCGCATTATCATGGCCAGGTAAGCCCCGACCTCCTCCTCATCTTCCCAATTCTTCACATTGCTTTTTATCTCTTCCATCATATCCATTACCTTTAGGTTCGCGCCGCCGTGCTGCGGACCTTTGAGAGACCCTATCGCGGCAGCGATGGCCGAGTAAGTATCGGTACCTGTCGACGTAACTACATGTGCTACGAATGTTGAATTATTGCCGCCGCCGTGTTCCGCGTGAAGGACCAGCGCCAGATCCAGCATTTCGGCTTCGGAAGCGGTATAAGAGCTGTCAGGGCGGATCATGTGAAGTATGTTTTCCGCTGTGCTGAGATCGTTGGAAGGGTTGTGAATGTACAGAGATCGGCCGTCATAATAATGTGATTTTGCCTGATAGCCGTAGGCCGCCATCGTAGGAAGCCTGGCAATTAACTCGATGCACTGCCTCAATGTGTTTTTCAGGCTTATATCATCGGGATTCGCGTCGTACGAATATGATGCGAGTACGCCTCTGGCAAGCTTGTTCATAATATCCTTGCTGGGAGCCTTCATTATCATATCTTCCGTAAATCCGGCAGGCAGCGCCCTCAGTTCGCCAAGCAGGCCCTGGAATTCCTCTAATTCGGTTCTATTGGGAAGTCTGCCGACCAGCAGAAGATAGCAGCATTCTTCGAAGCCAAAACGCTTTTCACTCTGAAAACCACGGACGAAATCGTTGATTTCCATCCCACGGTACAAAAGACGTCCCTCTATCGGGACCTTCTCCTCCTCGTCATAAATATATGCCCTGACGTCTCCTATCTCTGTCAGGCCGACAAGCACGCCTGTTCCGTCCGCATCGCGCAGCCCTCTTTTGACGTTGTATTTTGTGTATAATTCCGGATCTATCTTGTCATTCTCTTCAACTATGGCGCCAAGCTTGTCGATAAGTCTGCCTCTTTCCTCAGTCTTCATTTTACCCATACTTTCACTCCTCCCCAAAAATACTAGTAATATCTGGCCGAAAGAATCATTACTGCTTATAAAATACAGGGGTAAATTACTGCTCACCCCTGTCGGTTAACACAAACGTGCTATTGTTACAGCAAGCTGTGCGTCTTCTTTGACACCAAGCCTGTAATGCCATTTATCCGTACTTTTATTAGATGTTTATTAGGTGTATCGTCCGGCAGCCCGCTTCGTCCGTCAGCTTACACCATCCGGCAGCCCGCTTCGTCCGGCAGCTTGCATCGTCCGGCAGCTTGCATCGTCCGGCAGCCAGCATCGTTTTCAGCTTACTTCGCTTTCAGTCTTAGCAGATTGTTGCTGGCATTCCTGACATGCTCCGTCGCCAGTTTTTCCGCTCTGTCGGCGTCTTTTCCGGCAATGGCCTGCATAATTGCCTTGTGCTCATTTAGCACCTCCATCGCCCTTTGCGAATCGCTCATAGAAACTTTTCGCGCCTTCTGCACATATTGATGAAACGTGCTGAGCGTATGCATCAATGGTTTGCTCTTGCAAGCCCTGTAAATAATATCGTGGAATCGTGTATCAAGCTGAAGAAGGTGGCTGTTGTCGCTCCTGACTGTGTAGAATTCCTCCAGTTCCAGAGCTTCCTTCAGTTCATCCAGTTCCTGCGGAGTGATCTTTTCAGCCGCCCACCTTGCGGCAAGGCCTTCGATAAGCATCCTTATTGCATATATATCCTGTGTGTCCTGAGCCGAAACACCCTTTACTATAACTCCCTTGTTCGGTATGGACTGTACAAGCCCCTCTAGTTCAAGCTGCCTTAGCGCTTCCCTTATCGGCGTCCTGCTTACCCCAAGTTCTTCCGACAGTTTGGTTTCTATCAGATTATCGCCCGGTTCATAAACTCCGTTCAGGATATCGTTATGCAATTGTGAGAATACTCGGCCCCTTAAGGAAGACTGGGGGTCGGCGTCCGGATAATCCACTTTCTTCACTCCTTTGGATGTTTTAGAGGTAATCCGCGCCATCGGCGCTAAACATCCTTCTTTGGATGTTTTATAGGTAATCCGCGCCATCGGCGCTAAACATCCTTCTTTATGGTTACATTTCAATGCAGCCGCATATCATACCAACGTGGCTTTCCCGCTATACAACCTATCCGGCGTCCGGATGTTGCCAATTGCTATACTTTAGCTGCTGTTACTTACTCTGCTTCCTGGTGAAATTCAGCAGTCCGCCAGCCAGTATCATATCGATCTGTCTGCCGGATAATGAGGTATTTACCCTGATCTTGGTGTTATTTGTCCTGTTCGTGAGCAACAGTTCGTTTCCGGTCTTGATCTGCTCTACGGCATTTTCTAGAACCAGAATATCACCCTGGCTGATCCTGTCATAATCCGCCTCATCCGCAAAGGTCATCGGCAATATGCCTGAGTTTATCAAATTCGCCATATGGATTCTTGCGAAGGATTTCGCCACAACACCCTTTATTCCGAGCTGAAGTGGAGCCAGTGCGGCATGTTCGCGGCTTGAACCCTGCCCGTAGTTCGAACCGCCGATAATAAATCCCCCGCCGTTTTTCTGCGCACGTTTCGGGAAGTCGGGATCGCACGGCGTCAGGCAGTATTCCGCAAGGTAGGGTATATTTGACCTGTACGGCAGTAATTTTGCATTTGAGGGCATTATATGGTCCGTTGTAATGTTATCGCCTACTTTGATGAGCGCAACGCCTTCAACTTTCTCCGGGAGCTCCTTGTTTATCGGGAACGGCTTGATATTCGGGCCTCTGACGACTTTAACAGCATTGTCCTCGGGCGCGGGGGCAACGACCATGTTATCGTTTATAAAAAATCTGTCCGGCATCTTTACTTCGGGCGCCTCGCCGAATGTGCGCGGATCGGTCAGAACTCCGGCCAACGCGCTTACAGCGGCAGTTTCGGGGCTGACCAGGTATACGCCCGCCGATTTGGTCCCGCTTCTGCCTTCAAAGTTCCTGTTGAAGGTTCTAAGAGAGATCGCATCTGTCGCAGGAGCCTGCCCCATGCCTATGCAGGGACCGCATGCCGATTCCAGTATTCTTGCTCCGGCTGCGACCATATCCGCAAGGGCACCTTCCTGTGCAAGCATGGTCAATACCTGCTTCGAACCGGGGGCAATAACAAGGCTCACTCCGGGATGGACGGTCTTTCCTTTCAGTATGCGTGCAACCTTTATCATGTCCATGTACGATGAATTGGTGCAGCTGCCGATTGCTACCTGATCGACCTTTATCGGTCCGATCTTCGATATGGCTTCCACATTGTCCGGGCTGTGCGGTTTTGCAGCCAGCGGTTCAATAACGCCCAGATCTATCGCAACCTCTTCGTCATAAGCAGCGTCAGCGTCAGGAAGCAGCTCGATCCAGTCGTTCTCTCTCCCCTGTGCCTTCAGGAATGCCTTCGTAACGGCATCGCTCGGGAAAATCGAAGTCGTTGCACCCAGTTCCGCACCCATATTGGTGATCGTGGCCCTTTCGGGTACCGTCAACGAGGCAACGCCGTCGCCGGCATACTCTATGACCTTGCCAACGCCGCCTTTTACGGTCAGCAGGCGCAGAACCTCGAGAATAACATCCTTTGCGGAGACCCAGGGCTTCAGCTTACCTTCCAGTGTAACCCTGCACACCTTCGGCATCGTCATATAATACGGTCCGCCGCCCATTGCCACTGCAACATCCAGGCCGCCTGCGCCTATCGCGAGCATTCCGATGCCGCCGCCTGTGGGGGTATGACTGTCGGAGCCAAGCAGCGTCATGCCCGGCATGTCGAATCTCTCCAGCTGCACCTGATGGCAGATGCCGTTTCCAGGGCGTGAAAAGTAAATACCGTGTTTTGAGGTAACAGTCTGGATATATTTGTGGTCATCCGCGTTTTCAAAACCCGCCTGCAGTGTGTTATGATCGATATACGCCACCGACCTTTTAGTCTTTACCCTCGGAATACCTATTGCCTCAAACTGTAGATATGCCATAGTTCCCGTCGAATCCTGTGTCAGCGTCTGATCGATTTTGATCGAGATTTCACTTCCAGGTATCATCTCTCCGCTGATAAGGTGATCTTTGATTATTTTCTGTGCCAGATTCAAGCCCATTTCAGTCCCTCCAGATAATAAGTATTGTTTGCGGCAGCCCGCTGTTGTTTGCGGCAGCCCGCTGTTGTTTGCGGCAGCCCGCTGTTGTTTACGGCAGCCCGCTGTTGTTTACGGCAGCCCGCTGTTGTTTGCGGCAGCCCGCTGTTGTTTGTGGCAGCCCGCTGTTGCTTACGGCAGCCCGCTGTTGTTTTTATGCCGTTTTATCTATGTCCGCTTACAGTACCAGGTCGTAAATCTCGGGCGCCAGCATTTTGATGGCCTCTTCCAGTTCATCGTCGCTCAATGCCGTGACCCTGCCGTTTTTATACTGTTCATCGACCCATTCCTTAAGTTTAAGTACCTTTTCGTCCTTCTTGTCGAGCCTCTTGCTGCCGGTAAAGCCAAAGTAACCGTTGATCCAGTGAGCTATTCCTGCTGTGCCGGAAGTCTGGTTTATCGACACGCCCACAGGTCTGTTCAGCAGCTTGCCCGTGTCGAAAATATTGTATATCTCCTCGTCCTTCAATAAACCGTCCGCATGGATTCCTGCCTGCGTAACGTTGAAATACCTGCCGACGAAAGGCGTTCTCGGCGGTATCTGGTAATCGAGTTCCTTTTCGTAGAATTCCGCTATTTCCGTGATCATCGTTGTATCCATTCCATCCGTCGTACCCCTCAGCTGCGCGTATTCGATAACCATGGCTTCAAGCGGCGTATTTCCGGTCCTCTCGCCTATACCGAGCAGCGAGCAGTTAACGCTTGAAGCTCCGTACATCCACGCACTTGCCGAGTTCGAAACGGATTTGTAAAAATCGTTATGTCCGTGCCATTCAAGCAGTTCACTCGGGAAGCCCGCATGATGCCTCAGGCCGTAAATAATTCCCGGTACGCTTCTGGGCAGAGCGGCGCCGGGATAAGAAACGCCATACCCCATCGTATCGCATGCCCTCAGCTTTACGGGTATTCCGGTTTCCTCGCTCAGCTTGCGCAGTTCCAGGGCGAAAGGCACAACGAAACCATAGAAATCAGCTCTCGTTATGTCCTCTAAATGACAGCGCGGCTTTATGCCTACTTCCATAGCGCTTTTTACGATGCCCATATAATGATCGAGCGCCTGTTTTCGCGTCATATTAAGCTTTTTAAAAATGTGATAGTCGGAGCAGCTGACCAGAATGC
This sequence comes from Bacillota bacterium, assembly GCA_023411715.1. Taxonomy (GTDB): domain Bacteria; phylum Bacillota; class Clostridia; order Acetivibrionales; family DTU013; genus JAEYOM01. The sequence goes on from JAEYOM010000123.1 coordinate 94,525, forward strand.
CGCTTTCCTTCATACCCATATCCTTTGCGAGCTGGAAGTCATTCCTGGTCGCCCTGATCCAGCTGGTCACCTCGGGATATTCGTAACCTCTTTCCTGGCATTTATATACCGCTTCCTTGTCTCTGTCACTGTATAGGAAGAATTCGCACTGGCGGATGATCCCATTGGGTCCTCCGAGCCTGTGCAGCATATCATAGAGACGGACGATCTGCTCCACCGTATACGGCGCCCTTGACTGCTGCCCGTCTCTGAAGGTCGTGTCTGTTATCCAGATCTCATCTGCCGGATACATCGGGACGCGTCTATGATTGAATGCGCACTTCGGGATTTCATCATAACTGAAAATCTCTCTATAGAGATTGGGAGCTGCAACATCCTGCAATGAATAGCGATACTGCGTCTGCTCAAGAGTATTTGTCTTCTTGTTGAATTCAAGCATTTCTATCACCTTGACCTGTCATAAAGTAATTTTGCATCTTTGCATCGCACAACTTGCATTTCTGCATATTTGTATTATTGTATACAATTATACAGCCAGTGTCAATCAGAGCCTGCAGTAAATTTTCACCGAATTTTCTACCTTGATTTGTCCAGAAAGCGACTTATTTAAACAATATTTAAAACGAAATTATTTCTTTTTAATAAAAAGCAGAAGGATTTTGGAAAATATTATCGAAGTAAGATATATGCATTATTACAGAGGGAGGGCGGATGTGTCGATGAAAACTAGAATACATTTGATCGCCGCAATTGCAACAGGACTGGTCATGAGTGTGATATACTTGATATTCGCCAGGGATTGGCACGTAATACTGGTATTTCTTACTGCACTCGTGACATCGCAGGTCATGAGGATAACAAATGGAATAATGATCAAAAAGTTAGCCGAAAACTTTGAAACAGAACTACAACCAGTAAAATCGGGCGACTATTCTAAATTCCTCCAGCCGAGCCAATTTGGTGTATTAGCCGGACACGCGTCGGTTGTGAATTCGGTATTGAGCGATATCCGTAATTTGGTGGACGGCTTTTTCTCACTTTCGATCTCAATAATCCAGGCTTCGAGAAAAGTGGACACAACGGCAAGCCAGGCATCCGCCTCCATCACTGAGATCTCGAAAACGGTGGATGAGATCGCAAAAGGCGCGTCCGAACAGGCTCAGGATGCTCAGCACGGCGTTCAGCTAGTGGATAAACTCTCGGATCAGATCAATTTCGTTTATCAGAGTTATGGCAGCGTCATGGACGAGACCAACAACATAAACAGCCTGAATAACGTCGGCTTGGAGTCGGTAAACATACTGCGCCATAAGTCCGAAGAGAACTACAATTCAACTGAAAAGATCTTCTCAGTAGTTGAAAACCTCACCAATACTACAAAGAACATAGGCATGTTCGTACAGTCGATCGAAGATATAGCGGAACAGACCAATATGCTTGCGCTGAATGCCGCAATAGAGGCTGCAAGAGCTGGTGAAGCAGGTAAAGGCTTCGCGGTGGTCGCGGAAGAAGTCAGAAAGCTCGCAGACCAGAGCAGGCAGTCCACTGAGGAGATCGCACACCTGATGGAGAACATCAGCGAGGAATCCCAGCATGCTATTGAGGCGATGGAACTGATGAAAAAAGTGTCGCAGGAACAAAACACCGCCGTTGACAGTACGAATAAAGCCTTTGGCGATATAGCAAACGGCATCGAAACCATAGTTAAGAAGATAAAGGACGTCAACGAGGCTGTTTCAGGCATGCAGAACGATAAAGACGCCGTTATCAACGCAATAGAGAATATCTCTTCGGTATCCGAGGAAACCGCGGCATCGAGCGAGCAGGTCGCAGCCACCACCGAGCAGCAGCTCAAGGAAGTCGACGACATGAAGGTTGCTGCCGAACAGCTTAACGAGCTCGTTCAGGAGCTTGACAAGAAGCTGAAAAAGTTCAAGATCAAATAAACGGGCTGCAAATAAACAGGCTGTTAGCGATACGCATTGAAAATAAAATTCTTCCCAAGATCAAAACCTCGCCTATCATACAAGCGAGGTTTTTTAATGTGAAACAAAAGAACAGACCCTCTGTTTTACTTAACTCTCAGTTTCAAACCTCGTAGCTTTTCATTATTTCAGCGGCCTCGGCATTGGCGAAATTCCGCCGCGCTTCATCAAGCAGGTCGCTCACGTCATATTCCGGCCAAAAGTGCGTGAGGAGCAGCCTCCGGGCACCGGCCATCGATGCTGCGGAGCCGCACTGTGCAGCTGTCATGTGCGGTGAATCCGGAGTGTGATCCTTTTCAAGAAATCCGGCATCGAGCATCACCAGATCCGAGCGCTTCGAAAAGCTTACGATTTCATCGGTCCAGGACGTATCTCCCGAAAATACGAACTTCCTGCCGCCACATTCGGCAGCGACGGCATAATCCATTGCAGGGTGTTTCATTCTGGCGAAGGTAAGCGTTATATCCCCAAATGTAAGTACCGTATCGTTCGATACGGATTTCAGATCGAACGCGTCTTTGACATCCAGTCTTGCGAATTCTTCCGTGGGCTCCGGAGGCGCATATACCCTTATGAGGTGATCGAACTGCCCGCGCGCCCTCTTTATCTGTACCGCGTATTTCAATACATGCATGTCTGAAATATGGTCATTGTGAAGATGAGTCAGTATGATAGCGTCAAGTTTGTCCAGACCTGTAATCTTCTGCAGATTGCCCAAGGTTCCATTTCCGCAGTCGATCAGGATATTGGTTGGTCCGTTCGTCAGCAGGTAGCCGGAACAGGCGCCGCCCGCAGAAGGAAAAGGTCCGTTGTTTCCCAAGATAGTCAGTTTCACCTGTCATACCTCCATAATCTTTAGTATTGCGCCATCATTTATTGTTTTTAAAAACACCTGCGCCGGCATTGTTCAGCAGCAATACAAGCACGTATCCCAGGATCGCGCTCAGCGCGCCCTGCGTCAGATTCGTCGGAAGTTCCCCCGCGGCCGCAATCAGTCCGAAAGCACTGTCAAATAAGGACAGAATAAATGCCTCCCCGGCGAAATAGCCCGCGGCTATTATCAATGCGCCGACAATCAGCGCAAGTATGAGGTTCATATTAAACGGAGAGGTGCGCCTGGTCTCAAGGTAATTCCTGCGGTATTTGGTGGCGATAAGACCTACGACCAGCCCTTCGATACCTTTGACTACCAGCGTAATAGGCGCAAAAATAAGCGCGCCGGCTGCCATATCGGCAAATGCCGAACCTATCCCACCAGCTATCATTCCCCCGACAGGTCCAAGAAAGACTGCGGCAAGCATTATCACCGCATCGCCAAGGTTAAAATACCCACCCGGCAGCGGAGTCGGTATCCTCGTAAAATATGTAGCCAAAAATACAAGCGCAATAAAAAGGCCACTAAGTACCAATTTTCTTACAAGATTGTTCCTCATTTCAATACCCCCCAATTTTTGCATTCTGCTCCACGAACCTAAACGATTTACTATAATTTCACAAAAAATTATTAGAACTATTTTAAGTTTATTCAAGGGTATTGTCAAGGCACAATGTATAAGCGATCGCGTCAACTTACTGTAGGAAAAAGAAGAAAAGAATCATCCTGATTTTTGTTGAGGTCTGGAACGCCCTTGACAACAAGCATCCCCCATATGGTTTGCAGCCTGGGCGGCACCCTTTGAAAAT